>JBGAPB010000156.1:0-20152 GCA_044221525.1 Blastocatellia bacterium
CTCCGCGGCTGGCGCAAGCTGCGAAAAGAATGCGTGCTTGAAAATAAGAAGGTTGAGATAAAAACCTGAAGATCGCACCTCTTCTAAAAACTGCCGGAATCTGTGCCGATCAAACTCTCTTTCAAAACGTCTTTTCAATTGGTTTGGGTCAATTTCACCTGGGTCATTCGATCAATTCATTTTGGTTATCCGGCCACCCGGCCATCACATACCGACTCTGCATAGGAAAAACAATCAGAGAGCTGGAGCGACGCGGCGGAGTATACAGCACAGACAGCAAAAGCTAAAAGTTAAGTTAGCGTAGTCTGCGAAGCCGACTTTGCATTTGTAGAATTACTCCCAGTCACCGTAACCTGGTTGCTGTTTTTACCTCACCTGTCAATTTATAAATGGGATAGGTTTTTCCTTTTTCCAGGTAAGCATCCAGAAAATTCCAGCGCACAAAACCGTCGTCGCTTTCGGCTTCCAGCAGGTAAAAAATCAGCGACGCCAATGGCTGAGTCGTGCGAACCAGAATCGAACCGGCGGGAAAGCTGATCGTTTCTTTTTGAGCGTGGCCTTTCAGTTTGACTTCGGCGTGGCCCTGGAAAGCGCGGGCGGCTTTGTTGACGGAATCAATGACGAAGCTTTCGGCGTCGGTATTCAGCGGCTCGGTCAATTCTTCGATGTTGATGCCGTGAGCTTGCAGTTTGGCGATGATGGTTTTTAAGCCAGCTTCATTTTTGAAAATGTAAGCGCGCGGAACTTCGTTGCTTTTGGTTGCGGCGAACAATCCGTAATCAGGCATCGGCGTCGGAGTGAACTTGTCTTCGATCATTGCGGTCATGTCTTTTCCGCTCTTGGGATTTTTGACCTTTTTCACTTCGCCGACCAATATGCTGACGGGTTTGCCCAAGGGTTTGATTTCAAAGGCCACGCCTTTTGCCGGAAGCTTGCCGCGCACGGCGTCTTCGTCAACTCGTTTAATCAGCGCGGTGATTTCGGCGGCGTGCAACGCGGAGTATTTGAAAATCTCTTCGACAAACGCTTCGGTGACGGCAATGCGCCCTTTGAAATCCAGGTAGCTGTAAGCTTCAGAAAGAATCGTCAGCCGGTTTCGCAATCCAACGTAGTTGTTGCCGAACATTGGCCGATGGTCGAAAGTTCGCCAGATTTTGGTTTCGGGTTTGTCTGCCGGTTGTGCGGCTCGGCCAGAACGCTGAATTTCGAAGTTATCCAGTTCGCGGTTCATGCGCTCTTTGGTGGCGAAGTTGCCGTAATAGTAAATTCGGAATTTGTGCTGACGAAGAAGCGTGCGAGTAATCGCCGGAAGCATTTTGTTTCGCCCGAAAGCAATCAGCCGAGCGTCGGCATTCGGATTTAGCGTAGGCGAATAGGTCAGGTGATAGCCGTGATACGAACCATTGGTTGTGTGCAGGTCAACGGTCAGGTGCGGATCCCAGCGATTCATCAAACCGACCAGCGCGTTGGCTTCGGGCGATTCCAGCTTCATGTAATCGCGGTTCAAATCCATGCCTTTGGCGTTTTCGCGTGTGCCGACTCCGTTGATTGGGCCGTTCTGAGCAGTGCGGTTTTTGACGTCAATCTTTTCGTTGCCGTCGGCGTTGTAAATCGGAGCAACCAGAATCACCAATTTGTCCAACAGGATTTTCAGATCACCGGCGACGATGCGTCGAGACAAATGCAGCATCGCTTCTTTCCCTTCCACTTCCCCGGCGTGAATGTTGGCTTGAATGAAGATGACAGGTTTGCCGGAAGCGCGAGCTTCGCGCGGCTGGGAAATGGGGGGATTGGCGAAAATCATGAGCGGCAGTTCGCGGCCTTCTTCGGTTTTGCCGAAGGTTTCAACGCGCAGCTTGTCTGTTGTTTTTTGAAGCTCAGCTATGAAGCGCAATACGTCTTCGTAGCGGCTGGTTTCTTCGTAGTTGGTCAGTTCGGCGCGTGATTTCGGCAAGTTATCTTGAGTTTTTGGCATAGCGATAGTTGGTGTCAGCAGCAAAAAGCAAAACAGCAGTGCAGCCGTTTTCATGTTTTTGTTCTCCAGGTTGTGCGATTAGTTTGATTTCGGATCAGCGGCGCGGATTGTAGAAGATGGGTGGCAAGCTTTCCAGCCGCTCAGCCCAGCCACATTTTTACCGCAGCAATCTTGTAAAGCCAGCTCAGCAAATAAATGGCAATCAGAGCGTAAATCAGCCAGTCAACGCCTCGCGCGTGAATGACGGTTGACCAGGCAATTCGTCGTCGAATCAGAAATACAAAAAGAGGAATACAGATGACTGTCAGGCTGAAGGCAATGACTCCGAACGGCTGAGCGATGAAGGCCTGGTAAAAATGCAATCTTGCTGAATGAGCAAAACTAGTTGTCAGTCCGCAGCTTGGACAGGGAATGCCTGTCAGTTTGAAAAACAGGCACGGCGGCAATCCCAGTTGCTGATGAGTCCCGAAACCGTTTGGAGAAGGTTTCAGCCAACGAGCAAGCGACAACGTAAACACTGCCAAACCAGTGAGTGATAGGTAAGTAATTTGATCGTTACGATTGAAGGTCGCCAACCCGGATTTGCCGTGAGAAGGAAACAGTCTGCGAAAAAAGTTTTTATCCGAGCTGGCGAAAGAAAAATTCATTGGAATGAGCCTGCTGCCGCGCCTATAGAAACCAGAATTCCCCAAATGATGCCGCCAAGACAATAAATAACAGTTCCTGCGATTCCGACATAAAAACCAATCTTGGCCAGTGTCTCTCCGGCTTTCGGCGCTTGACCGGCATTGATGGCGTTCATTTCCATCTTGCCCAGAATCATTCCCGGAATGCTGGTGAAAAACGCACACATAACCAAACCTAGAATGCTCAGAACCATGGAAGCGATTGCGCGTCCGCTGGCGCTTCCTTGTTGATTCAAAGCTTGATTCGCATAAGAGCTTTGATAGACAGGCGGCCCTTGATAACCCGGATACGGCGGTTGTTCAGATTGTGGAGCAGAGTGAGAAGTGGGATTGGCGTAAGAGCCTGCCCCCTGTTGGCCGATCTGTTGAGTCGAATGCTGACTGATAGGGCGAGTCAGCGGGCTGGAACAGTTACGGCAAAAACCGGCATCATCGGGGTTTTGAGTTCCACATCGGGTGCAAAACATTTAACGGTGTCCTCCTGGTGTTTTTGGGTGAGTGTTTCTTTTTGAAAGTTTAAGCGATTAAGCTCAACGGTTCGTATCGCGCGGTGAAGGAATCGGAACCGGTTCGCGAAGTTTGGTCGTGGTTGGTTCGGCAATGCTGTAATCGGCAAACAGCGGTTGAGCCGCTTCGTTAAGTTGCGCGACCGGCGAAGTGTTTGGAACAGCGGCAAACATCGGTTGCTCAGAATTTGTGGCTTGCTGTTTTTTCAACTCAACCAGACGTTTGCTGACAACAACTCCGTTGAAGATAAATCCCAGCCCGACCAACGTGGGAACCAATCCGACTGCCCACAAACTGCGGATTACGTTTGCACCGGGGCCACCTGTCGTATTTGCAATGGCTTCAAAAAGAAAGCTAAAGAAAACCATTACGGCCAGACCGACACTGGTGGTAATGACACCCGTTTTGATTTCTTCCAGCCGCTTTTCCTCGGGCAGTTTCTTCTTATCTCGCTCTCGCTTTTCCTGATGCTCTTCGATCCACCACTGATTCCAATCGGCTGGCTGGTTGATGCCAGGCCCGGCTCCGCCTTTGCCCATCACGCCTTGCACTCGTTTTAAGTTTGTTCCGCACTTTTTGCAAAACTTCAGAGCTTCGCGGGTTTCAGTTCCACAACTTGGACAAAACATAATTTCCCTCTCGGATTGCGGGTTTTAACGCCTCAAATGTCTTGTGTCATCTTCCGTCACGCTGATGGTTGGTTGCGTTGGATCAAGTTCGTTGGTGATTGGGGCAGGTTTCTGAACTGGAGTGGCGACGGAAAAAACAGGCGCATCCAGCTTTGCCTGCCTATGTATAGATGCCTGGGTCGAGGCATTTGAGTTGATCAAACTGGAAGTCGCCGATGCTGCATCGGCAATTACACGCGAACTTATAACCTTTGAAACTCCAATGGCGAAAACAACAAAGGCAATCAAAGATGAAAAGCCAAATGGCGAACGCCAACCTGTGAAGGGAACGGAAAAAATAAAATTGACGATTTGGTAAACCAGATAACTGCCACCTAAAACCGCCATCGTAATTCCCTTCCGGGTTTCTTTTTGGCGTTCGAATTCCAGTTTGAAAGCTTCCGGCGGCAGAGGGTGAATCATCGGCTGAGGTATGGATTGGGGTGAAACAAGTTGTCCGGTCAGCGCCTGAGAAACGATCAGCAAGTTGGTTCCGCAACCGGTGCAGAATTTTTTGCCATCGCTCTGGTTCGATCCGCATTTCGGACAAAACATCGTTTACCCCAATCCTGTTGTTTTAGCTCCGACGAAAAGCGTTTAACAATTTGCGCACACGCCCCTGAAACAGCGACATCATTCCCATGTATCCGTACCCCAGCAAGAAGATCATAAGAAACGGAATCGTCGCGTAAATGTTCGAGCGAATTGCATAATAAATGGCCCCGACAAAATACAGCGCAAAAGCCAGTTCCAGAAACGGCAACCACCCGCCTTTGCGTTTATATTTCTTGGCCACTTGCAGCCAATTATCTTTGCTGGATTCGACGTTGTATTTCGGTGTGCGGACAAAGCTGGATTCGACTCCGAACAGAGCCTCCAAAACGGCACGGGTGTTTGAAAAAACCAGCCCTATGCCCATGGCCATGGCCATAGGAATCAGCCACAACCGACGCCTTTCATTCGGGTAACGATACAGAATCGCCGTGCCGTAAAAGCTGACAACTGAAAACGTCGCAAAGATCATCAGCGGTGTATCGAATAACAGCATCTGGAACATTCCCTGGTTAAACCGAACGATCAAAACCGGAATGTGCAAAATGCTAAGAACGATCATCAACATCGCCGCGCAATTACCGAACAGGCGAAAGAACAACTCGACTTTTTGCTGCCAGGTCAATGTCGGGTGATGCCAGATGCGCGGCATCAGTTTCAACCCAACCTGCACCAGCCCTTTTGCCCAGCGACGCTGCTGAGTTTTGAAGGCATTCATTTCGACCGGAAGTTCAGCCGGAACTTCTTCGTCCAGCAAATAAACAAATTTCCACCCCATCAATTGAGCGCGAAAACTGAGGTCGGTGTCTTCGGTCAGAGTGTCGTGTTGCCAACCTCCGCTGTAATCAATCGCTTCGCGCCGCCACATTCCGGCAGTGCCGTTGAAGTTGAAAAACGCGCCTGTTCGATTGCGCGAAGTCTGTTCGACAACAAAGTGACCATCCAGCAAAACTTCTTGGAGTCGGGTCAGCAAAGAATAATTCGCGTTGATATGCCCCCAGCGCATCTGCACCATACCGACTTTTTCATCGCTGAAGTAATCAACCATTTTCCGCAGCGTGTCAGGTTTCGGAGTGAAGTCGGCGTCAAAAATCGCCATCAAAGTTCCCTTGGCAACCGCCATGCCTTTATCCAGCGCCCCCGCCTTGAAACCGGTTCGGTCGGTGCGATGTATGTGAACAATGTCGAAGCCCTGTTGCTTGAAACGGTCAACCACTGAGGCCGCGATGCCTACGGTTTCGTCCGTGGAATCGTCCAGCACCTGAATTTCCAGCAAATGGCGAGGGTAATCCAGTTTGACCACGGATTCGACCAAACGTTCGACTACATAAAGTTCATTGAACAGCGGCAATTGAACAGTGATGTAAGGTAATTCGTCTTCAGCAAAGATTCGCTTCGGTTTGGGTTTGATGTCGCGGTAACGCCAGAACTGAAAAACCATCCTGATGCGATAAGCTCCCAAAATGGCCAGCAACGACAGAATGGTGAAGTACATAATGACTATCGCCCAGTCGAAACCATCCATCGAAGCCAGATAGCTGATATTGTCTCGACCATGTCGCATGATCGGGTCCAACATCCTTCCAACTTCTTCGGGCGATTGCGGCTGAAAAAATATAAAAAAGATAATTGAAGCTAGATTCATAAGATTTCAGAAAATGAATTGTTATAAAAACGCCTGCCGGAATTGGCAGACCGGCGAGCATGGTAGCCGCTTGTCTGGCTCTGTCAATTGCGCCGAAGGTGGCTCTTGAGGGCGGTAATGTATATTTCGTACCGGCGCTTTCAAATTGGCTGGCAAGCAATCAGTGGCTTGATCGTGATGAGAAGAAGTAGAATCCACCGCGCCAATCAAAACTTTTATGCAATCTTACGTCACAAAACAGTCTGCTGAACAAATTACCCCCAATCAGCCAGAACCGGAATTACAGTTTTCTTTGCGACTGGTTGGCGGGTTGGAAATCGCTTCGGTCATCGCGTCGGTCTTCATCACGACCTGGGTGATCATTCCATTGCAACCGGAACCGCGCTGGTTGATGGCATTGCCGGGTTTGTTTGCTGCCTTGTTGATGCTTTATTCACACAGACAGCGAGGCGAAAAGCTCAGCGAAGTCGGGTTTTCATTACGGAACTTTTGGAAAGCATTGAGTTTGGTGGCTATACCTACGCTGGCGGTTTGTTCGGTGATTGCGGCGATCGGATTCCTGACAAATTCTTTTCATCTGACTTCGCATTTCTGGACAAACCTGCTGGTGCTTCCGGTTTGGGCGGTCATACAGCAATATGTTTTGCAGGCTTTTATTTATAGGCGGATGCGCTGGATATTCATTTCGGAGTCGGATTCGCCTGAACAATCACTAAGACAAACCAGATTGGCTATTCTGGCTACGGCGGTGATCTTTTCGCTGACACATTTGCCTAATTTGATGCTGATGCTACTGACACTGCTTGGAGCTTTGTTGTGGTCGTGGGTTTACGAGCGCGCTCCGAATCTGTTTGCGCTTGGCTTATCGCATGCCGTCATCAGTTTAATGTTGATGACTTCCCTGCCGCCGTGGTTTTTGCCGAGCATGAGTGTGGGGTACAAACACTTTCTTTATCAGGCCTTCTAGCAAATGATCGGCAAGAACAATACGAATACCAACCTTAATCCGCAGCCATTTGCATTGGACGATCCAACGCCTGCGGCAAAGCATCGGCCCAGATGCTTTCCAGCTTTGTCACAGAATCGGCAACCAGCGTTTTGCCAGCACAGGCGATAGTTAATTCCTGGCCGCCGACTTCGCCAATCACGACTGCTGATGCACCGGCCTCAACAGCAATCTCCATCACACGATCCAGGTTTTCAGCTTTGACGCTGAGCACAATACGCGAAGGCGATTCGGCAAACAGCAACGCCGTCAAATTGTTCAAACTGCTAAGTTTGGCGTGTTCGGTCAGATCAATCTTTGCGCCTATGCCGGGACGGCGATAACTGGAAAAGCAGCTTTCGGCCAGCGCGACTGCCAATCCTCCCTCTGAACAATCGTGCGCCGAACTGACCAAGCCAGCCTGAATCGCATTCAAACAAGCCTGTTGAACCTTGTTTTCGGTCTCCAAATCAATTTTCGGAACTGCGCCGACGGATTCGCCTGTCAGGACTGAAAGCAATTCACTGGCTCCCAGGTCGTTGCGTGTTATGCCAAGCAGCAACACAATATCGCCCGCTTCTTTGAACCATTGAGTCGTAATGTGTTTGGCGTCTTCAATCACGCCCAACATTCCTATGGTCGGGGTTGAATAAATTCCACGGCCTTCGGTTTCGTTGTAAAAACTGACATTGCCGCCGGTGACGGGAGTGCCGAAAGCGCGGCAAGCTTCGGCCATGCCGTCAATCGTTTCGCTGAACGCCCACATAACTTCGGGGCGTTCGGGGCTGGCAAAGTTCAAACAATTGGTGACGGCCAAGGGCCGCGCGCCGCTGCAAACCACGTTGCGGGCGGATTCGGCGACTGCAAGCTTTGCGCCTTCGCGCGGATCAAGCTGGACATACCGCGAATTGCAATCCAGCGACATGGCCAGACTGCGCCGGGTTTCTTTGACGCGAATCACCGCCGCGTCCGAACCGGGCAACACAACAGTGTTCGTGCGAACCATGTGGTCGTACTGGCGATAAACCCAGTTTTTTGAAGCGATGTTTGGCGAAGCGAGCAGGCGGCGAAGCAGTTCGGTATTTGGTTCACCGCCAGATTCCGAATTTGAAAAGTGAGATTTGAGATTTGAGATTGCCGCCTCAATTTTCGGCGAAACGTCTTCGCTGGCGACGGCGAAAGGTTTCATCGGACGGTTGTACTTTGGAGCTTCGTCGGTCAACGCCAGATTGGGAATGTCTGCGACGATTTCGCCTTTGTGCAGCACGCGCAACTTTTGCTCTTCAATCACGTTGCCGATGATGACTGCGTCTAAATCCCAACGATGGAAAATTTCCAGAACCTGCCGCTCGTGACCTCTGGCGGCAACGATCAACATTCGCTCCTGAGATTCCGACAGCATCATTTCATAAGCCGTCATTCCTGTTTCGCGCTGCGGAACCATGTCGAGATTGATTTCGACTCCGTTGCCCGCTCTCGCTCCCATTTCACACGAAGAGGAAGTCAGCCCGGCAGCGCCCATATCCTGAATTCCGACAATGGCGCCGGAGCGCATGGCTTCCAGGCAGGCTTCCAGCAGCAACTTTTCAGAAAACGGATCGCCGACCTGGACAGTCGGGCGTTTTTCCATCGCGGCTTCGTCAAATTCGGCTGAAGCCATGGTCGCGCCATGAATGCCGTCGCGCCCGGTTTTGGCTCCGGCGTAAATCACCGAATTGCCTATGCCTTCGGCTTTGCCGTAAAAAATCTGTTCGCGCCGAACCAGGCCAAGCGCAAAAGCATTGACCAACGGATTCAGAGAATAACAAGCATCGAAATAAACTTCGCCGCCGACGGTCGGGACTCCGAAAACGTTGCCGTAATCGCCCAAACCTTTAACCACGCCAGCGGTGATTCGGCGATTGCGAGCGACGCGGCTTTAGCAGAAACTTGGTCTTTCGATTCGTCCACGTCTTCATCGCGAATTGGCCCAAATCGCAAACTGTCCATGGCCGCCACAGGTCTGGCGCCCATCGTGAAAATATCGCGCAGAATCCCGCCTATGCCCGTCGCAGCACCCTGATATGGTTCGATGAACGACGGATGGTTATGCGATTCAATCTTGAAGGCGGCACACCAGCCGTCACCTATGTCCACAATGCCAGCGTTTTCGCCCGGCCCTTGAACCAGACATTCGCCTGTCACGGGCAACCGGCGCAGATGAATTTTGGATGATTTGTACGAACAGTGCTCCGACCACATGACCGAAAAGATTCCCAGTTCGGTCAAATTTGGTTCGTGTCCCATCAACTGTTTGATGCGTTCGTATTCGTCGGGCGAGATGTTGTGCTGATTCAGAATTTCGTTCGTAATGGTCATGTGAATTTTGGGCTTTGGGTTCTGAATTTTGGATTCAGAAAGGTTCTGCCCTTCCAATCCAAAATCCAAATTCCAAAATCAATAAATTGCTTATGCTCGCGCTTTCAGAATCTCGGTCAGTGCGTCGGCCATTGAAAGAAACATCGCACGTCCGTCCTTGCAACCCAGCATGCTTTCGGCGGCACGTTCGGGATGAGGCATTAAACCAACCACATTGCGCTGGCGATTGCAGATGCCTGCGATGTTTTTCAGCGAACCGTTCGATTGGCTTCGTCTGTGATCTGACCGGCGGCGGTGCTGTAACGAAATAGCACCCGGCCTTCGCGTTCCAGTTCAGTCAGAGTTTTTTCGTCACAGAAATAATTGCCTTCGCCGTGAGCGATTGGCAGGCTCAACACCTGACCGACTTTGTAACAGGAGGTAAAGGCTGTGCCGGTCATATCAACGCGCACGTTGACGTGTTCACAGATGAATTGATCGCCGGTTTCTGAGCAGTGCTCAGGCAGCAATCCCGATTCGCATAGAATCTGAAAGCCATTGCAAATCCCAGCACCAGACCCACGGTTGGCGAATTCAATCACCGACCGCGATGACAGGTGAAAACCGCGCAATCGCTCCGCTGCGAAGATAATCGCCGTAGGAAAATCTCCCGGCAGAATAATCGCGTCGAAACGGTCAACATCTGTTTCTTTGTGCCAGATGAAGTCAACGGGTTGACCAATCACTTTGCTGATGACGTGGTAAGTGTCGTGGTCGCAATTCGAGCCGGGAAAGATGACAACGCCAAATTTCATTGGTACGCAGTCCTTTTGGCTTAAAGTGGGAACTAGAGGGTTTTGTACAACACAGAATTGGTATTGTCTAGCTGAGGCTGAAACTCGTGGATTTCAAAATTTACTCGATACCTGTCTGAATTTTCCGAATCTCTTCTGCTACATTGGGAAGTCGCTTCCTTATCGTTTCCCAGACTAGCGGGTAATCAACTCCAAAATATGAGTGGATCAACTTGTCACGCATCCCCGCCATCTCCTTCCAGGGAATAGTCGTGTACTTTTGGCGCATCTCGTCCGGGATTTGTTTTGCGGCTTCGCCGATGATCTCAAATTTTCGCAAGACGGCGCTGCTGGTTTTGTCATCGGTTTGAAAAGTTTCCAAATCCATCCCAGCGACGAACTCTTCGATCTTGTCTATCGCCGTCAGAATGTCTTTCAAATAGAGCGTGTTATCTCTCATACGGCGACGACCTCTCGTAACACGGACTCTCGCAGTTCCTCCCTCAGCGCTCGCCTGGGAACGACGTCTACTTTTTGCTGCAACGCTTCTTCCAGGTAATTCGCCAGCCCAACCAAGTCGAACATATCCGCGCCTTCTTCAAACTCTGCAACAAAATCAATGTCGCTATCTGCGTGCTGTTCTCCACGAGCGAAAGAACCGAATAACCCGATTTCCTTCGCCTTGTAATGGGCGGCAATGAAAGGTTTAAGCTCACTCAATCTGGCTATAATTCCTTCTGTGTTTATCATTGTTTTTGCCTTTTGCTCTTTGAATTTTGTTAAAGCCTTGTCCAAACTTTCGCTGCCAGTTTGCGGCTTTCCACTGTGATCTCAGCTTCATCTACAAACTGCAAATGCCTGTTTTTCATCAGCACTTTACCCGCACAGATGGTCGCCGTCACCATCGAATTTTCAAAGCCGAACAGAATGTGCCACGGCAAATTGTCAGTAGTCAGCGGAGTGGTCGGCTGATAATCCACAAAAATAATGTCGGCAAAAGCTCCTGAAGCCAGCACGCCAATCTTAGCCTGCGGGAAAGAAAACGTTCGCCAGCGCGGCGTTATTTGTGACGGCCATTTCGGCAACGGTCGCTCCATTCATCCGGCGCGGATCACGGTGGGCGGCTTTGTGCGAAAGGTACGCCGCCTTCCACTCATCCCACATTGCGTTTGAAAAGCCGTCGTTGCCCAAACCAACTTTCACTCCCAGCCGCAACAACCCTTCCACATCAGCCACGCCGACTGCGTTGTTCATGTTTGAACGCGGCTGATGCGTCACCCAGGTCTTGGTTTCCGCAAGCAACGCGACTTCGTGGTCGTCAATGTGAACTGCGTGGGCGACGATCGAACGTTCACCCAAATGCCGAACTTATGCAGGCGGTCAATCACTCGCAGGCCGCTCTTTTTCAAACTGTCGTCTTGATCGGATTCGTGTTCGGCAGCGTGAACGTGAAACCCAAAAGATTTGGCGTCGCAGGCGTTACGGCAAGCTTCGAGCGTCGCATCTGAAAGCGTCAGCGAAGCGTGCAAGCCAAAAGTAGTGGCGAGTTGGGAGTTGGGGTTGGGGAGTTGGGAAATTGATGAAACGCAGGTTCTCTTTGATTCCGGCTTTGGCCTTTTCTTCGCCGCCGCGGTCGGTGACTTCGTAACACAGACAGGCTCGCAAGCCCGCGCGTCACGGCTCGGCAATCACATCAAGTGAACCGTCAATCGCGTTCGGCGAAGCGTGATGGTCAAGCAGCGTCGTCGTGCCATGCTTGATGGCGTCAATCAAACAAACCAGCGCCGAATAACGAACGTCTTCCGGCGTCAGTGCCTTGTCCAACCGCCACCACAACCGCTCCAGAATTTCAGGAAAGTCTTTCGGCGCATCGCCAGGAATCGCCATCCCCGCGCAAAGGCTCCGTAAAAATGAGTATGCGCGCAAATGTTGCCCGGCATGACGAACTGCCCGTTCGCGTCTAATTTTTCAGCCTGTGGATATTTGGCTTCAAGTTCCGACGACGCGCCAAGTTCGACAATGCGGTCAGCTTCAATATAAAGGGCATGCTTTTCCAGAATCTGGTTCGGCACGCCCCAGGTAATAAGCGTGGCATTGGTAATCAGCATAACGGCGCTTTCAGATTATCGAGTTAATCCCCAGCGGATCCCCGGTTTTATGGTCATTGATTTGGAAGCGCAAAAATTCGTGAACCGCTTTGACGGCTTTGGGTTGGCGGTCGAAATCCGCACCTGAGCGCCGCCGTCAATTTCCACAAATTCGTATTTGATCTCGGCTTTCAACCGCTTCATCGCCGGAACTCCCGGCGGAATTTGCGAGTGAATAAACATCGGATCGGCAAAATCTCCCTGAGCAAATTTCGTGGAGATGTGTTTCAGGTGAGTGCGAATTTGATCCAGACTGGTGATATCGGCTGAATCGTTAGCAATGACTTCGATAACGCCACCGGCTTCTTTCAGACGAAAGTGATGAGTGGTTTTGGCGTGAGAAACCCCATCGCTTGATCACCGCGTTTGTTGGCTTCGTCGTGATGGACATCGTGGCCGGATTTGTCGGTCTGGGTTTGTTTGTGGTCAGCGTGTTGTGCCCCCTGCGCCACTGCCATTAAGGTCAGACTGGCAGCAAATGCGGAAGAGTTATCAATCGAATAGTGTTTTTCATAAGCTACTTTTTCTCCTTGTTGGTGCGTTTGGGCTGCAACTTTCTTAATGGTAAGACAGCCCGCCCATCGGCAAAAAAGTGTTGACGTCAGAGTTTCCAACAATCGTGCCTGTTCGTTTTCCGCCAATGCAATCCAGGCGCCGATCCCAATCTTTCAGCAGACGGCGTAACTCATTGCGCATAACGTTTGCTTCGCGCAGCAAAACCTCAACTTCTTTCAGTTTCTCTTCAGCGAGTAAACGAACCTGATGGCAAGGTTTGCCACCAGCCTCCCGTACTTTGAAGATACGCGCCAAATCATCGAGCTTAAAGCCGATTGCGAGGGCATTGCGGATCAGGTTGACACGATCAACAGCATGCGCCGGATACCGCCGATAACCGTTCGCTGAGCGACCCAGCGTGTTAACTTTGCGTTCATAATGACGCAAAGTATCGGCACTGACGCCTGTTAGTTTGGCCAGTTCCCCTGCCCTAAGAAACTTATTGGAAGAATCTTTTCCTGACACTCATTCATAAAGGCTGACATTCCAGGGTCAAGAGCAAACTTGTCTAAAGCTCGTAACCAGGATACTGCCGCCCGTCTGGAACTCATCAAACCGCGCAAGTTCAGGGCGCGAAATTCGGGACAACATTTCAATCGGAGGCCAGTTATGACTCGCTCGCCATTCAAGTTGCGAAGCGCCGTGGCGCATTTCGCGTTTTTCGGTTTGTCGTCGTTGATACGCGCAGGATACGGCAAAAAAACCGGCAATCGGAGGCCAGAAGCGCCATTTCGCGTTTTTCGGTTTTGCCAAAACCGCTCAGACGGCAAAAAAACTGGCGCAGACACCTGTTGCCAAAACCGCCTCGGGTGCCAACGCAGGTTCAGCCACAGCAGATTGACAAGGAATACACCGATTCGATCATCAAGAACACCACCGAAAAGTTCTTCTTGACTGAGTTCGTTGATCATCTGCCGGCTTCGGACAAAGTGCCTACGCCCGCCAAAGTGCTTGGCTATCCAATCGGCACGCCGAACAAACTGACTTACACAAAGACCAGTATCGTTATTACCGCGAACTGGAAAAATCCACGCCGCGCGTCAAGGTTTTTACTGCGCGCCGGAAAAGAGCGAGCTTGGCCGCGAACAATTGTTGATTGCCGTCGGCGATGAAGCTTCACTTGCCAATCTGGCCAAGTACAAAGAAATCACCGCCAAGCTGGCCGATCCTCGCCGAACCAATGACGAAGAAGCCAAAAGTTGATTGGCGAAGGTAAAGCGATTTACTGGGCTTCGGGTTCGATTCATTCGCCCGAAACCGGCAGCCCTGAAATGTTGATGGAGATGGCTTACCGGTTGGCCGTCGAAGAGACGCCGTTCATCCAGCAGATTCGCAAGAACGTCATCGTGCTGATCACGCCCACGCTGGAAGTGGATGGCCGCGATATGCAGGTTGATCTGTATAACTGGCGCAAAGCTAATGAGGGCAAACGCGCGCCTTCGCTGCTCTATTGGGGCAAATACGTCGCGCACGACAACAACCGCGATTCGCTGGGGATGGCGCTTGCCCTTACGCGCAATCAGATGGCAGCCTTTTTGGAATACCACCCGACTGTGCTGCACGACCTGCACGAATCGCAATCGTTCCTTTACACTTCGACCGGGACTGGGCCTACAACGCCTGGCGAGATCCGCTGGTGATTGATGAATGGCAGGCGCTGGCCTATCACGAGATCGAAGAGATGACCAAACGCGGCGTGCCCGGCGTGTGGACATATGGTTTTTATGACGGCTGGGCGCCGAACTACATGTTTTATGTTGCCAACGGCCACAATTCGATTGGACGCTTTTACGAAACGCAAGGCAATGGCGGCGCGGATACACGGATGATTACGACAACCGGTCAGTCTACGCGCGAGTGGTATCGGCCTAATCCGCCGCTGCCCAGAGTGAATTGGTCCATCCGCAACAACATCAATTTGCAACAGAGCGCGATTCTGCTGGCCATGAATCACGTTTCGAACAACAAGGAAAAATACCTCAATAATTTTTACCTGAAGAGCAAACGCTCCGTCGCCAAAGCTCGCACCGAAGGCCCCGCTGCCTGGGTTTTGCCCGGCGACGATACGCGCCCGACCGAAGCCGCCGACCTGGTCAACCTGCTGAAGATGCAAGGTTGCGAAGTTCACAAAGCCGACAAGGAAATTGAAACCAAAGACGGCAAATTCCCAGCGGGCAGCTATGTCGTTCGTATGGATCAACCTTATTCACGTATGGCCGATATGCTGCTCGACACGCAGTATTACAACGTCAACGATCCGCGTCCTTATGACGACACCGGCTGGACTCTTGGGCCGTTACGCAACGTCAAAACCGTTCGCGTCAAAGATGAAAAAGTCCTGGACGCGCCAATGACGTTGATCAACGGAATGGCGAAAGTCACTGGCAACGTGGTCGGCGCCGGCAAGGCTGGATACGTCATCAACCACACGGCGGAAAGCGCGTTGACGCAACTGCGCTTCAGGCTGAAAGACGTGAAGATGAACGCCGCCGAAGACACTTTCAAAATTGGCGAGCGCAGCTTCAACGCCGGTTCGTTCATTATCAAAGCCGAGGGCGGCGACCTGGACGCGCGATTGCGAAAAGAAGTCACCGAGCTTGGCCTGACCGCGAACGCCGTGGACGAATTGCCGAAAGTGGCTCAACACGCGCTGGCCGTTCCGCGCATTGCGCTGGTTCATACCTGGACGAACACTCAGAACGAAGGCTGGTATCGCGTCGAATTCGACCGGCTGGGCATTCCATACGATTACATCTCCGATCAAGTCATTGGCCAAACCGCTGACCTTCGCAGCAAGTGGGATGTCATTATTTTTGGGCCAGTCGGAGGCACGGCTCAATCGCTGGTGCGGGGCATTCCTGATCGCGGCGAAAAGGATTCACCCATTCCATGGCAGAAATCAGACCTGACGCCGAATATGGGGCAGTCGCCAGACACAACAGCCGATATGCGCGGAGGCATGGGCATCATCGGTGTCGCCAACTTGCAGAAGTTCATCGAAGGCGGCGGATTGTTTGTAACGGTCGGCAGCAACGCGGCGATCCCGATTGATTTTGGTATCACTGAAGGCGTTTCGATTCAGGATTCGCGAGCATTGAACGCTCGCGGTTCGATCATGAACGCCAGCTTTGCAGATCGGAAAAGCCCGATTGCTTATGGGTATGATGAAAAACTGGCCGTTTACTTTAATCAAGCACCACTCTTACAGGTCGCTGCTGGTGGCTTTGGTGGCGGAGGAGGAGCGCGCGGCGGCGGATTGGGTGGCGGTGCCGGACAAGGCCGTGCAAGCGGACGGGGCAGCTTGACCGATCCCGATGTGATTCAAGGCCGTAAACCATTGAATTTGCCGCCACCTTCGGCGAGTGACAATCCGTTTGCCGAACAACTGGCCGCGCAACAACCGCCGCCGGAAATGCGTCCGCGCGTAGTGCTGCGCTTTGTGGATGAAAAAGACTTGCTGGTAAGCGGCATGCTGGCAGGCGGATCAGAACTGGCTGGCAAACCAGCCGTCCTGGATGTGCCGGTCGGCAAAGGCCACGTGGTGATGTTCGCCAACAATCCGATGTGGCGGCACGAAACGCACGGCAGCTTTTCTCTGCTGTTCAACGCGGCACTGAACTTTGACCATTTGAACGTTGGTCGCAGCACTCCCAGAAGTGGAAGGCCGCCCCAGGCCGGACAAACCGGCGAGCAAGATCAGTAACCCAACAGCCCAGATTCAAGTCAAGACGCGAAAGGAGCGGCCAGATGGCCGCTCCTTTGCTTTACCCGTCAATTAAAACTGTGGACAAAATGTCACTGCATCATGCTCAGCCAGTGACGAATGACCCGGCAAACAGTAGAATGAGCGACAACAGAGAGTATTCCGCGATTTCTATAAACTGTCGAACAAAACAGGAGGCAAGCTATGAAAAGAAACATAGCCATTTTCACCCTTTGCAGCGTGATGCTGGCTGGCTTCGGTATTGTCGCTGCTGCTCAGACCAAGTCGGATTTTTCAGGCACATGGGTGCTCGACACGAAAAAAACTAACGACCTGCCGGACAATTTGAAAAGCTATCATCTGGTTGTCAAACAGGACGAGAAGCAAATCTCTGTCGAATCCAAAGTCGAAGGAAGTCTTGACCCCGCGCCGGGGCACGATCCCAACAAACCGCTGCAACATACAAGCGCACAAAACGCCATTAACACTGCCATTGCCGGTGGCGGCAGCAGCACTGGTTCGGTTGGAGGCGGCGTCGGAGACGCCAACACCGGAGGCAACAGGATCGTCATTGCTCGCGGTCGTGCCTTGGCAACCGTCTTTAGACGATTTTCTTGCAATCTGGATGGAAAGGTAATGGTCAGAGAAGTTAGCGGATTGACTCCCGGCAAGGTCAGACGTCGAGCCATTTTGAAAAAAGACGATCAGGCTTTGGAAATTCACCTGGAACGTGATTTCGAAGTGCAGGGAAATCAATTCACGTCTTACGTCAAAGAGAAATGGGAATTGGCCGAAGGCGGAAAAGTTTTGAAAATAAAGCGCACGGTCAATTTGCTGGCTGGCTGGGACGAAGCGACTCTGGTTTTCAACAAGGAATCAGCCAAACCTTAAGGCAGCAAACTCACGTCCAAATTTTTCTTCCAACGCCGTGCGCGCCGATTCTGGCAACAGACTGGCGCGCACGGCATTGATGACCAGCCGTTCGATTGTTTCGACGCCAAAACCAAATGTATCGGTAATCTTCAGGTATTCATCGGTCAGCGTAGTGTTGAACATCGGTGGATCGTCAGAGTTGATGGTCACGTAAAGCCCTGCCTCCAGCAATTGCGGTAACGGATGTTCGGCAAGTGAAGCGGCTACGCCCAGACAGACATTACTGGTCGGACACACTTCCAGCGGGATTTGTCGCTCCCGCAGTTCAGCAACCAGATCAGCATCTTCCAAACAACGCACTCCGTGGCCGATTCTTTGCGCCCCCAAAATCTTCAGCGCGTTTCGCACGCTTTCAGCGCCGACAGTCTCACCTGCGTGAGGCACGCTGGCCAAACCCGCCGCTCTAACGCGGTCAAAAGCCTCCGCAAACAATTCCGGCGGATGACCGATTTCCGGCCCGCCCAAACCCAAAGCGACAACTCCGTGATCTTTTCCGGCGATTACCCAATCGGCAACCACCAATCCGTGTTCCACCGGACGAACGTTGCGAGAAATATCCAGCACCCAACTGACACTGACTCCCAATTCTTCCGCTGCCCAATCACGAGCACGAGTTAACGCCGCAAGTTGATCTGCAAACGGAATTTGCCGATTCAAACTAAAGTGCGTGTATGGCGTGAAGGTGACTTCACTATGCTGAATGTTTTGTGCTGCCTGACCGCGCAAGAATTCGCGGGCAATCAACTCAATGTCTTCTGCCGAACAGATGCAGGATGAAATGGTCAGGTAAATTTCGATGAAGTGCGCGAAATTCGTGAATGTATACCACTGACGCAAACCTTCGACAGTTGCGGCTGGCAGCTTGACCTGATTGCGCCGGGCGAGTTCAAGCAGGGTTTCAGGTTGAATTGAGCCTTCCAGGTGAACGTGAAGTTCGACCTTTGGCATTCGGCGAATGAAAGTTTCAAGATGCATTGCGGTATCAGGCCAGATATTTGACGAACATAAGCTCGTTGCGGCGTTCGTTGTAAACCAGTTCGTCCACCAGTTGATTGACCATCAGTATGCCGAAACCTCCGGCGCGCAACCCCTTTTCGTCGCGCACAGTGACATGGCGGAACGGGTCTCCGACCGGGTTGTTGACAGCGGCATGCTCAAGTTGAGCCGGGTTGAACCCCTCGCCTGGGTCTTTTATCCAGTAAATGATTGCCCGCTTGGTTCGTACGCAAGCCACTTCGACAAACTTTGTCGGATCCAATTTGCCGCCGTGTTCGATGGCGTTATTCAACATTTCGCGAAAAGCGTAAGCCATCGCTTCTCGCGTTTCTTCCGGCAAATCGGCTTTTAATTGAGTAAGGAGTTTTTGCAGTATAGGAACCGCCGCCAGATCGCAGGGCACACGCAACTGAACCCAATGCGGCTCGGCGGATATGACTTCGATTTGAATAGGGGTTGCATCGCCCAGAGCCGAACTGACCGCAATCTTAAGATCGGAAATGCTGAAGGGTTTGACCAGGAAATCGCAGACTCGTTTACGCATCGCAACCAACACGGCTTCAGGAGTCCCGAAGGCGGTGATCATCACTGCCCTCAAGTTGGGATGATTGCGTCGCAACTCTTCCAGAAATTCGCCGCCGTCCATTTCCGGCATGATGTAATCAATCAGCGCCAGATCGAACTGATCGTTTCGCAACATCTCCAGGCCTTCGCCACCACTGAAAGCGTGGTGCAAAGTGTGCCCTTCTCCATTGAGTGCGCCTTCGATCAATTCGTGTAAGGTTTGATCGTCGTCAACTACGAGAATCTGGCTCATTGACTCCCTCTAGCGTATCTGGTTCGTAAAAAATAACCGCCAACCGAAAACGCGGCTATTATGCCTATCGCTATTTGGTTTGGCTAGGCTGTGTGATCGCAGCGTTTTCACACTCGCAAACCGCTCAAACTGTTTTACTCGGAGGCAGCTTATGAAAGAACCGCGAAGATCATTTTTACTGGAGCCGCCAGTCGTTACGTTGCCAGCCGCTCAGGCTTTTCTGCGACACGCGCGGTTCCGACTGCGCGAAGATTATCCGGTCAAGATCAACTCCGCATTGGCCGCACTCACAGACGAACAAATCTGGTGGCGTCCAAATGAAGCCAGCAACAGCGTAGGCAATTTGATTCTGCATCTGTGCGGAAACGTCAGACAGTGGATGATTGCCGGAGTTGGAGGCGTGAGCGATACCCGCGACCGTGACCGCGAATTTGCCGAACGTCGCCAACTCGGCAGGGAAGATTTGCTGGCATTGCTGGCCACGACGCTCAGCGAAGTTGACGCGGTTCTCGCACGGCTGGAAAACGAAATTACGGCTTCGCAATCAGACGCGCCCTTGCAGCGAGAATGTGTGCCGCAAGGATTTGCTCAGATGGTGCTAGATGCCGTCTTTCACGTCGTTGAGCATTTCAGTTACCACACCGGCCAGATTGTCTTCATCGCCAAGCTGTTGGCCGCCGAACGGATTCAGTTTTACGACGACCTGCAGTTGGAGATGTAATAAACAAAATTTGCCATTTACATTGTTTTCAACAACACGAGCTTGAATTTATCTGGGTTCGGGTTGAGAATTTCTTCGCAGTAAATTTAAGACAGCCTTTCAGCCGACGAAATGTGACTCTTACGAGCGCA
>JBGAPB010000157.1:0-13881 GCA_044221525.1 Blastocatellia bacterium
GCTATTTACCCGGCCAAACCCCAGCTTATGTCCAGGCGACGTTGGTTGACGCCGATGTTGTACGTTCCGGCAGCTCTGCTGATTGCATCTGAAATCTGGCTGCGCTTTGCCGCGCTCAGAAACCTGCTGCCGATTTCGCCGCTCAATTCCAGAAACTGGTTGTCTAAAATCGAGCTTTTCATGTTTGCCGCTTCGTTGGTGGCCAGCGCAGCCATGCTCGTACGCACTTACCGACAAGCTCAAAACATAGTCGTGCGCCAGCAATTGAAATGGGTGATGTGGGGAATGGGACTGGCCTCGGCGTTGTTTGCAGCGTTTTATGTGCCTTCGTTTCTGACTGCGCCAACGGTTTCTGATTCGCTGGAATTAATTTCACTCTTGCCGCTGGCACTAATTCCGCTGACTCTGGGTTATTCAATTGCGCGATTCAAACTGACTGACGTTGACGTGGTGATGAGGCGTTCATTCGCCTATATCATTGCCACACTTTCGGTGGCGGCGCTGTTCGGAACGGTCATGGCCTTCAGTTACGAATTCCTACGCTCGCAATTGTCGCAGGAAGCAACTTTGCTGATTGCCGCGATTTCAATGTCGGTTCTGGCAATGCTGTTTGCTCCGGTCAAAAACTGGTTGCAGGAACGTATTGACCGAATCTTTTACGGCGAAAAATACGATTACCGAATCACGCTTCAGGACTTCGGACGCACGCTGGCTTCGACCACTGAACTTGAGCCTCTGCTGGATAGTTTGATGTGGCGATTGAAAGAGGTCTTCACGGTTGAACGGCTGGCGATTTTTGTCGCGGATCACACCGAACCATCCGGCTTTCGCATTGCTCGCTCCGAAAATGTAAATCGTGAAATCGCTTTGCCTGCTGAATTTCTGACGATTCTGCGCGACCGCACAGACAGTTCGGGCATAGTCAGGGTCGAAAGCACGGACGCTGAAGAAGAATCACTAACCGGGCGGCTGATTACTCCAGCCGAATCATTATCGCGTAGGATGTTCAGCTACTTCGTGCCTTGCGGTTCGCGCTCCAGAGTTGTTGCCGTGCTGGCGCTGGGACGACCGACTGACGGAGCTCTGCTTTCGTCTGAAGACACCGATTTGCTGCGCGCGATTTCCGGTTACGTAGCCGTGGCGATTGAAAACTCGCTGCTGATGGAAGAACAAGCGACACGCGCAACTGAACTTGCCCGGCTGAAAGAGTTCAACGAAAACATCATCGAGTCCATCAACGTGGGCGTGATGGTCATTAACCTGTCGGGCCGCATCACCAACTGGAATGGGGCTCTGGAAGAGATTTATGGATTGCGCCGGGACGAAACCATAGGCCGCCGCATTACTGAAGTTTTCCAGACGGAAATGCTGCGCGGTTTGCGCGAATTGATGGAGCGAAGCGAATTGCAAAACGGGCATTCGGCTTTATCAAATTTATCAGGCAGCGGATTGAATGGTGGATTGAACGGCTCGCTAAACGGCGATCTCAATGGTGGTCGGGCCAACGGATCGCACACGCACAGCGAACCGGTTTACATATACAAGTTCCGCGCGCGTTCAGCCGATGGCCGAGACCTGACATTGAACATTTCACTGGCTCCGTTGCAAAGCAAAACCTCTGAAGTCGAAGGCACACTGGTTGCCATCGAAGACGTCACTGAACGCATGCGGCTGGAAGAACAGTTGCAACAAAACGACAAACTTTCGTCAATCGGTCTGCTGGCCGCCGGAGTCGCTCACGAAGTAAACACGCCGCTGACTGGCATTTCGTCTTATTCGCAAATGCTGATGCAGCAGATGCCGGAAAACGACCCGCGCCAACAACTGCTGGAAAAGATTCATCGCCAGACTTCGCGCGCTTCCAGCATCGTCAACAACTTGTTGAACTTTTCGCGAGTCAGTGACGCTCGCTTTGTGCCCGTGGATTTGAATCATGTGCTGGACGACACCATACAGTTGCTGGAAGCCCAGCTTCGCAACACCGAAATCGAAGTTGTTCGCAATTACTCCATCCATTTGCCTTTCGCGCCGGGCAACGCCGCCAAACTGCAACAGGTTTTTATGAACCTGATCCTGAACGCCCGTGACGCCATGCCGCAGGGCGGACAGTTGGAAATCGCCACCGAAGCTCACCTGGATTCGATCATCATCAGTTTCCGCGATACCGGAATGGGCATTGCCGCCGACCATCTGGCCAGAATCTACGATCCGTTTTTCACCACCAAACAGATTGGCAAAGGCACCGGACTTGGGCTGGCCGTCAGTTACGGCATCATCGGCGACCACGGCGGCCACATCACCGTCGAAAGCCAAATTGGCGAAGGCACAACCTTCCAAATATCCTTGCCGATGGTCGCGCCTCGTCAGCAACTCGCCGCAGCCAGCGATTAAGGTTGATCGCAGCTTCTATTACGAAAGCATTTCCTTTTAATTTTTCGTTAAGACGCGACCATAGCTCTGGCCGTTGCGCCGAATTTCTTTTACGATCCGTCGCGCAACGAAACGGTTCCAGCAGCGAAGCTGGAATTCGGCACTCCAACCAAGTCACCACTTAAAAGGACAAACGGAAAACTATGAAACCCACTCGCGCTTTGCTCACGCTGGTCTTTTCACTTTTTATTGCTTCGGCGGCTTTTGCTCAGCCTCCGGCTCAACCACAGGAAACCTATCCGCAGCACCCCGATTCTGTTGAACAACCCGGCGTGCCAAAAGGTGAAGTCATGAAATTCACCTTTGAGAATTCCAAAATCTTCCCCGGAACCTGGCGCGAGTATTGGGTTTACGTTCCCAAACAGTATTCGCCGGACAAACCGGCTTGCGTTTACGTCAACCAGGACGGCATTCAGTGGAACGCGCCTGTGGTTTTCGACAACCTGATCAACAAAAAAGAAATTCCCGTCACCATCGGAGTTTTTGTCATGCACGGCAAAGTCCGCCCCGGCGATCCGAACACGGCGCTTGACCGGTTCAATCGCAGCTTTGAATACGACGGGCTTGGCGATAACTACGCCCGGTTCATTCTGGAAGAAATTTTGCCTGACGTTGAAACCAAAAAGACCAGCGATGGCCGCGCGATTCGTTTATCGAAAAGCGGCAACGACCGAGCCATCGGCGGTTCTTCGTCAGGAGCCATCGCCGCTTTCACCGCAGCCTGGGAACGCCCTGACGCTTTCAGCCGAGTTTTCAGCACAATTGGAACTTACGTCGGTTTGCGCGGAGGTCACGAATACTCAACGCTGATTCGTAAATTTGAAGCCAAGCCACTTCGCATTTTTTTGCAGGACGGATCGAACGACCTGAACATTTACGGCGGAGATTGGTGGATGGCCAATCAGGCGATGGAGCGTTCGCTAATTTTCTCCGGTTATGAAGTCCAGCACGTCTGGGGCGAAGGCGCTCACAGCGGGCGGCACGGCACATCGCTGTTTCCTGACGCAATCAAATGGCTGTGGAAAGATTGGCCTGCTCCGATCAAAACCGGCCCGACCAAAAACAACTTTCTCAACGATTTGCTGCTGCCCGACGAAGGCTGGCAATTGGTTGGCGAAGGTTATCGCTTCACCGAAGGGCCGGTCGCCAACGCCAAAGGTGAAGTCTTTTTTGCCGACGGCATGACCAACAAAATCTGGAAGGTTGCGCTGGATGGAAAGCTGACCGAGTTTGCCAATGATACCAAAGGCTCTTACGGACTGGCTTTCGGCCCCGACGGCAAGATTTACGCCGCTGCGACTACTGACTCAAAAATTACAGCTTACGACACCGAAGGCAAAGTGTCGGTTGTCACCGACAACTTGCGCGGCAACGACCTGGTGGTGGCGAACAACGGCAATATCTATGTAACAGACCCGAAAGGTTACGAACCGCAAAGCAACATCTGGCTGATTAAGCCGAACGGAGAAAAGAAGACTGTGGACACGGGGCTTCGTTTTTCCAACGGCATCACGCTGTCGCCCGATCAGACGCTGCTTTACGTAGCCGAGATGCGAACACATTGGGTTTACAGCTATCAGATTCAGCCGGACGGAACCCTGGCGAATAAACAGCGTTATTACTGGCTGCACGTTGCCGACACCGCCGACGACAGCGGCGCGGATGGCATGCGCGTTGACCGCGACGGACGGTTGTACGTGGCCACGCGACTGGGCATTCAGATTTGCGATCAAGCCGGTCGCGTCAACGCCATCATCCCGACTCCGAACGGCAGAGTTTCAAATCTCAGCTTTGGTGGAGCGGATAACGACACGCTGTTTGCGACCTGCGGCGACAAAGTCTACAAACGCAAACTGAAGGTCAAAGGCGCTCACGCCTGGGACAAGCCACTGAAGCCCGCACCGCCACGGCTGTAAAGAGCCGGTTGAAATAAGTGCGGCCTTGAATGAAGCCGGAAGTGTCGCTAATATGGCCCCCTTCTGGACGAGGCCGCGGGAAGTGCCTACGACTTCGACCTCACACATCTCATCAAGTTTTGGAGTACCTAAAGTTATGCTTCGCTTCTTTGCCAAACTCGAGCGCTCGCGCAATATCTTGCTGCTGGGTTTTTGCGCCATTTTGCTTATCGGTCTTGTGGCTTTTTATGCCATTCCCAATCAAAACCTGTCGCCATCGGGCCGACTGGCCAATTCATCCGAAGGCGACATAGTCATCGCCAAAGTCGGTTCTCAGGAAATCAAATTAAAAGAGTTCAGTGCGCAGGTTTCGCAGATGGCTTCGTTTTTGGGACGCGGACAAACGCTTCCATTGGCTACATTGAAGTCACTGGGCATCGGGGAGCAGGCGCTGGATCAATTGATCGCCAGCAAGCTGGTGCTGGATCAGGCCAGTAACTTGAAATTGACCGGCTCCGACGGCGAAGTTTTCGACGTTATCAAACGCCAGTTCGCCGATCCCGCCACCGGCGGTTTTATCGGCAAAGACGAATATGTCCGCCGCCTGAGATTGCAGGGCTTCGACGTTGGCGATTTTGAACAAGACCGGCGCAACGAAGTCACCGTTCGCAAAATCCGCGCTTACCTGACTTCGGCGGAGCAGGTTTCCGACCGCGACATCGAAGAAAAGTTCAAAAAGGATCAAACCAAACTTGATCTGGTTTACGCCACGGTTGATCTGGACAAAGTTCGCAGCAAATTCAAACCAACCGACGACGAATTGAAGGCTTATTACGAGGCTCACAAAGACGAGTTCAAAGTCAGCCAGCCGACTCGGAAAGTTGAATACGCATTTGTCGCCAGCAAGGACGTTGAGAAAATCATCACCGTTCCTGACACCGAGTTGAAGGCTCAATACGAAGGCAACAAGCAGGTTGAAAAGCGCGTCAGCGTCATTCGCCTGGACAGACTGGCTCAAGCGGACGTTGAAACAGTCAACAGCAAGATGCAGGAACTGGCCAAACGCGCCAAAGGCGACGGCGTCCCGCAGGAAGATTTTGCTGCCCTGGCAAAAGGCAATTCAATGGATACCGCCAGCAAAGCCAACGGCGGCGACATCGGCTGGATCAAAAAAGACGCGAACAAATCAGGCGACTGGAAACAGCGCGTTTACACCAGCGACCTGAAGGTTGGAACCATTGACGGGCCTTTCAGTGAAGGCACCAGCCAGTATTTGTTGAAAGTCACGGAACAGCGCGATGTTCCTTTTGAACAAATGAAGCCGACGTTGCTGGCCACGGCCAAAAACAACAAAGCTTTCCAGAAGTGCAACGAACTGGCCCAGAAAATTTATGAAAAGGCCACCGAAGTCAAAGACCTGGTCAAAGGCGCTGAGGAAGTTGCCAAAGAGATCAAAGTCAGCCCGGCTTCGATGATCAAAACCACGCCTTACTTCAAAGACGGAGATCCGCTTGGCACATTGGGCGACAGCACGGGCTTTGCGGTGAATCAGGCATTTGAGAACGCAGTTAAAGACGTGAAAAAAGGCGATTTCGGAACTCCTGTCAGCATTCCTGGCGGTTATGCCGTACCCAAAGTCATTGACGTTCTGGATAACGGTGTGGCGATGACATTTGACCAGGCACGCAACCAGGTTGAAGACAAGTTGCGCCGCGAGAAAGAACCCAATCTGGCTAAATCGCGCGCTCAGGAACTGGCCACACAGGCAAAAGATGCTGCCGATTTGGAACGGTTGCTGAAAGCTGAAGGTTTGACTGTCAAGAAAGACACCAACTTCAATACTTTTCAATGGCCGGGTGCGTCCGCCGGTGGTTTGCAATCACAGAACCAGGCCAACGCAATGATAATGACTCTGAAAGAAGGCGAAGTAAGCAAAACGCCGATCAAGGTCGGGGCTTCTTACCTGGTCTTTGCTGCAGTCAAACGCACTGATGCAGACTTGACCAAACTGCCCGCAGAAAAAGAAAGCCTGCGCTCAGCTTTGATCGCCGAACGTCAGAACATCGCCTATGACACCTTTGTCAAAGACGCTCGCAAACGTTACGAGGCCGAAGGCAAGATCAAAGTTTATCAAGACCGAATTGATAAGTTCTTTGCCAGCGCGGACGGCCAGCAGTAAGAGCGCCGAACCAAGATCAAAGACAATCAAAAAGGGCTGGACGGTTTTTGCAAACCATCCAGCCCTGAATTTTTCTGAGGTCAGGTTTTGCTACGGCTTCTTTTCATCCGCAGCGGGTTTCTTCAGCAACTGATCCAGTATCGCTCGCGGCAATGAAATCGAAAGCGACACGTCGTTCAGATTCGATCCGATCTTGATCTGATCGAACAATTGTCCAAGGGCATCTGTCTTCCCGTCGCCGGTTCCGCCTCCGCCAAAGATTCCGCGAACCAAGCCGACCAACCCCTTTAACCCGTCTTCCAACTCGGTTGCATCTTTACGCGAAACCGTCCGCATCAACGCATCCAACGAAAGGCTGAAGTCAGCAGCCACGTCAAACGTGCCAAGAACCATCTTGATCGTTCCAACCGATTTGAACAGGTCGCCCTGATCAGCCGCCTCAGTTTTCAGGCTTTCGGGAATGTTGAGCGCAAAACGCAGCAACGCCGATGATTTGGTTTCATTCAACGCCGCAACCATTTCAGGAGTAACGCCGCCTTTGGCAGAGCCTGTGCTGATGTCTATTACATTTTTGACCGCGCTCAGGTCGCCAAGAACAAATCGTTGCCCGCCCAGAGCGGCAAGAGCCGACTCATCGGTTTTGACCGACAACGGCCCGGCTTCAGGCGTTTTGATTTTCGACAGCATGTTGAAAATTGTCTTGCCGTGATAATCCGAAGTTTTGAATTCTGATTTGAACTCTTTCAGCGCAGCTTCGATTTGTTGGTTTGTCAGGTCAACGCCGGAAACGATGACGGCTCCGGTCGCCTGAGTGCCTTTCAAATTCAGCCCCAACACTGCGCGATTTACCTTTGCAGGATCAATTCCGGTTTTTTGTGCAAACTCGGCCAGTTCTTTACCCATCTTGTCCAAACCGCCTGTTTGCAGATTGGCCAGACTTGGCAGCAATTGGTTGAACAAACGATTGATGTCAATCACCGCAAGCGCATCCGAAGCGGGCAACAACGCCAGCAACTCATCGTTGACAGCCGGGGCAGTCGCCGCAGGTTTGGCCGGAGCACCGCCAGCCGATTTAGCAATTGGCTTGGTTGTTGATTGTGCGATGACCAGGCCGGTGAACAGAAACAACATCACTGACGAAAGTAAAAACTTGTGCATAAAATCTCCTTTTGAAAACCTTCCCATTTTCCCATTTGCTCGGTTGACAGCATATACGCTTCCGAGTAGCTTGAAGGTGCTGAATTTTGGCACTTAATTCCCCTAAACCACAAACACCAAAGCCCGGCAAGGCAAAAACCAGGCTAAGACGATGACCGTACAAGCTGGCGGGCAATCTGGCATGCCGCAAACTGAAAATCAGGAACACATCTGGCTGGTTGCGCTTTATGAACGCGAAGCGCGCGCCAACGAATTGCTAGAACGGTTGACCGCCATCGGAGTTGACACCAGCGATGCGACAACAGTTCGCGTGGAAATTGACGACCAGCTTCGCCGCGCGCGTTACGTGCCAGTCAACGATTCGGCTTTATCCCCAGTGGTTCGCAGTGCCGTGACCGGCGCTTTGCTGGGAGGTTCGATGGCTCTGTTGATCGGTTTGGTGTTTTACGGGCTTGGGCTGTTTGTGTTGCCGATCTTCGCCGGATTGTTCAATCACGCTTTGTTTTGCGTCATCGTCGGAGCAGTCGTTGGCGCGCTTGTCGGCTCTTCGCTCTTTTCTGCTAAGCAAAGAAAATCCCCTCAAGAAAAACTCCCCAGAATGCGACAACCCAACAGCGAAGGTTATTTGGTGGCAGTAAAAATGTCGCCGCCACTGGCCGAACGCGCCGAAGAAATCGCCCGTGGACTGGGCGCAAAAGAAATTCTTCTCTAAGTTCACTGTTCGCAGTTCCCAGTTCGCAGCTAAAAGAATGGCTGACACAAACTGTGAACTGAGTAGTGCGAACTGTGAACAGTGAACTACGAACCGTGAGTTACGACATCATTATCATCGGAGCCGGGCCAGCCGGAACAAGCGCTGCCATCTTGCTGGCGCAATCCGGTCTTCGAGTTTTGCTGCTGGAAAAGAGTCGGTTCCCGCGCGAAAAGCTCTGCGGCGAATTTATCACGCCGGAATGTTTGAATGTCTTTGAACGGTTGGGCGTGCGTCAGCGTATGTTTGACGCCGGAGCAAAAACGATTCGCCGCTTCAAGCTTTTTGCTCCCGACGGACGCAGCCTGGAAATTCCGATGGAATGGATTGCCGACGGCCATCCACACGCCATCAGTTTGACGCGGGCTGCGATGGATGTCGCTTTGCTGGAACGAGCGCGCGAAGTCGGCGTAGAAATCCGCGAAGGTTTTCATGTTTCGCCTCAATTGCGGCGTGAAGGCAATTTGACCTCAATCGAAGGCAAAGCAGCCAATTCCGACGTTGAAAAATTTTCGGCTTCACTGGTGATTGACGCTTCAGGGCGCAACGGAGTCTTTTCCAATCAGGTTCCGCAGGAAGCTTCACGTTTCAACGGTTCGCGCTTGTTCGGTTGCAAAGTCCATCTGCGCGGCGTCGAAGGGCTGGGCGATCTGGGAGAACTGTACTTTTTTCGCGACGGTTACGGCGGGCTGACTGAAGTCGAAGGCGACCGGGTCAACCTTTGCTTTCTGACCACCGAAGCGACTTTGAAAGAAGCGAAAGGCGACCGCCAACTTTTGCTGGATTTGACATTGTGCTCGAACGCCATCGCCAGACAGCGATTGCAAACAGCGACCATTGATGGCGAATGGTTCGGAACCGGGCCGGTGATTTACGGACGCCGACGAACCATGCCTGGAGCACTGACAATTGGAGACGCTGCGGCCTTCATTGATCCTTTCACCGGCAGCGGAATTCTGCTGGCGCTGATCAGCGGTGAACTGGCGGCAACTGTCGTTAATCAGGCTTTCAGCGAAGACGTCTGCGAACTTGAAAACATAGTGAAGCGTTACGAACAATTGCACCGCGCACAGTTCGGCTGGCGATACCGGGCGACTTCAATGCTCAGAAAGCTGGCTTTCAAACCGGCAGCTCGCAACGCGCTGGTGACGATATTTTCACGGCATCAATCTCTGATGAAACTGGCCGCGCTCAGCACGCGGCAAAGAACAATTAGCTTTGAAACTACACTCAAAAGATAAAACGAAACAGGAGGAACGATTATGAAGAGATTAGTATTTTCGCTGATGGTTGCGGCGATGTTTGCCGTTGGCGCGCTGGCTCAAACGGCGCAGGACCCTTTTGACAAACGAACGACTTTGGCAGTGCGTTATGTCGAAAACAAAAAGACAACGGTCAATTTGGCAGGAACTTCGCTGGCTCCGCGAGTACTGGGCAAAGCCGAAGTCGAATACAAAAAGAACGAAGCTCGCATCCGCATCAGAGTTGAAAATCTGGACAACCCGCAAACTTACGGGGTCTTTTACACGACTTATGTTGTTTGGGCTGTGACGCCTGAAGGCCAGACCGACAACCTGACAGAAATGCCCAGCGGTTACGCCGCCGACATACGGGCGATGAGCACCGCGCAAACCTTCGGATTGATGATTACCGCCGAACCACACAGCGCGGTTAAATTCCCTTCGCCTAAAGTGGTGGCAGAAACGACTCTGCCGAAAAACACGACTTCGGGCGTGCAAACCGTCCAGGCCGAATACAAAGCCGACAAAGGCAATCTGTACGAAACCAACGACAACGATTCACTGAAGGCGGATTACACGACTCCTCGACTCATTTTGGGTGCTCGCCGTTCGATGGACATTGCGCGCAAAGCCGGAGCAAAGGAATTCGCCGCTGAAGAATGGAAGCAAGCCGAGGGCAAGTTAAACACTTTGGAGCAAATCTGGCCGCGCAATCTGAAAGACGAGAACAAGTTCAGCGGCATGGCCCGTGACGTGATGCGTCTGGCTCAAGTCGCGCGCGACCTGGCTAGTGAACGCGAAGAGCAGGCCAGAATCGAAAACGAGCGCCAGGAACGTTTGCGCCGTCTGGCCGAAGCCCAGGCTTCCGCCGAACGCGCACAAGCAGAAGCCAACCGCATTCGCATCGAAGCCGACAAGGCCAGAGCCGAAGCCGAGCGCGCCAAAGCCCAGGCTGAAAACGCCAAGCTCGAAGCCGAAAAAGCCGAACGCTCCGCCAATGAAGAACGCGCCCGTCGTGAAGCCGCGGCTCGTGAATCAGAAGCAATTAGGCTGAGAGCCGAAAGCGAACGCCGCGCCGCAGATGAATCTGTCCGCCGCGCCGCCGCTGAAAAAGCCGCCGCTGAAGAAGCCGCTCGCCGCGCTGAATCGGAAAGAGCCGCCGCTCGCGCCGAAGCAGAAACGGCCAAACGTGAACGCGACGCTGCTTATCAAAAGCTTTACGTTTCGCTGTCTGAAATCCTGGACACCAAACGTGAGACACGTGGTTACATCGTCAATCTGGGAGATGTGCTGTTTGACACCGGCAAGGCTACGCTGAAACCGGCTGCCCGCGAAAAACTGAGCAAGCTGGCCGGAATTTTGCTGGGCTATCCCGGCAACCTAACACTGGAAATCGAAGGCCACACCGATTCCGTTGGTTCCGACGAATTGAACAACAAGCTATCGGAAAGCCGCGCTGAAGCAGTTAGCACTTATTTGACCGAATCTGGCGTTAAGCCTGAAAAGATCAAAGCGACTCGCGGTTTCGGAAAAACCAAACCGATTGCAACCAACGACACCGCCGCCGGTCGTCAGCAAAACCGCCGCGTCGAAGTTGTCATCGAAGACGCCGACACAAAGAAACCCAACTAAACCTGGGTACGCAGTCGTCCTCGACTGCTGTAAAAGAAAGCGCAAAGCTTCCTTTTTCCCAACCCGCAAAAAGCCACTCCCGCCGAGAAATCGCTTTCTCGGCGGGAGTGGCTTTTTGCAGTGAACTGGCCGCTTGCTTACGCGCGCGGTACTGCACCGACTAAAACGTCAGCTTCATCAGGTAACGGATCACGCGTCCGCCTCCATCGCCAAACTGCGGTTGCAGAAACTGGCCAGAGGGCGTGGTGATGACGTTGGCCGATGGCCCAGCCGTGGCCGGAGAAAACGGACTGATACTGACCGAACCGTATTGCGGATGATTGAACAAATTGAAGAACTCCGTGCGGAATTGCAGGCTCGTCCGTTCAGTCAGACGAATCTGTTTGCCCAGTGTGAAATCAAAATTGTTCGTTCCGCGAGTGCGTTCAGTATTGCGTCCGGCGGTTCCGTTTCGATTGCTGCCTGCGGCCACTGCAATGTATTGAGCCGTCTTCGGATCAATCGGAGCGTTGGCCGCGTCAGGATTCACATAACCAGTCGGACTGGTTGCATTCGGAACGGCTCGCACGCCTTTTTGACCGAAAGGATTGAAATCCGGTCGGTCGTTATTGCCGCCGACTCCGTTGGCATCGGCTCCGTTGGTGACGGTGTATGGGACTCCGGTTTCAAAAGTGGTGATGCCGGAAATCTGCCATCCGCCGACGATGCGGCCAAGCACGCCTTTTTGTTCACGCATAAACGGCAAATCGTAAACGTAAGTGAACACTGCGCGATGTGTGCGGTCGAACAGCGATACCGCGCGTTCGTTGCGTTCGCCGCCCAAAACATGCGGCGTGATCGAAAGCGAGCCGTTGCTCAAACCAGTCGAAGCGAAAATTTCGCTGTTGTTGTCAATCAGCTTAGCCCAGGTGTAACCGCCGGTCAGCGCCAAACCTTGGCTGAATCGGCGCGACACCGACAACTGCCCGGCGTTGTAAGACGACGAACCGCTGTTCGAGCGAATGGTGCGACCGCCCTGCAAATTGTCCAGTCGCCCGCTGGTGGTTCCTGTGTAACCGGCTGGCGTGACGCGCAAACTGGCAGGAACCAGCGGATTGCGATCTTCATTCATGTAAAGCTTCGTGCCTTTTGAACCGACATAGGAAGCGTCAACCATCAACTTGCCAGGCAGTTCGCGCTGAATTCCCAGCGACCAGCGTTGGAAGTACGGATTGACCAGGTTCGGATCAACCAGCGTTTGAGCGTCGAATGGCGACAGCAATGTTGTTGAAAAACGAATCGTAGCCAATCTGATAGCCAGTGCGTACAACCGTCTTCTTATCGCCAAGCAAATGACCCAGCACGCCGTCTTTGAACGAAGGCGTGTAAGCAATACCGATGGTTGGCGCAAAGTTGTTGTTATCTGCCGCGGCCTTGCTCGGTTGCGTATACGGCCCTTGCAAAGTCACAGGATCAACATTGAACAAGCCGGTGAACGCCGCCGTACGAACGGAGTTAACCGGGTTGCCGAAATTTTCGTAACGAGCGCCCAAGGTCAATGTCAACGCGTCGCTCACTCGCCAGCGATCCTGGAAGAAATACGCCTGACGGAAAAGCTCAGGGTAATAACGCGGGCTGCCGAAATCACGATTGGCGCTGCCTGTGCCTGGGCCGGCTCCGCCAAAATCGTCAAGGAAATTGCCCAAACCGGTGAAACCTCCACCTGCGCTGTAATTCAGCGAGCCGCGTTCGTTGATTGGCGCGAATTGCCGCGAACGTTGCTGCAACAGGTCAAAGCCAAAACGGAAGGTGTGGTTGGATTTGATGTACGTCATCGTGTCCTGAATGACGTAGTTGTTGGCGATGCGGCCTTGCGGCAGATTGGTTTGAATGCCGAAGTTCCAGCCTATGCCCTGAGCATTGGTAATGCCAGCAATGGTGATGCTGGGCAAAGCCTGCGCCAGCGCGTTCGGTGGATTGAATGGAAAAGCCAGCGCGATGCGGTTGTAAGACAGTCGCAGTTCGTTGGTCATGGTTGGCGAAAAGACATGCGTTTCGCTGAGCAGGAAGTTCTGAAAACGATTGGCCTGGCTGGTGGTAAACCCCGGCAAACCAAGCGTTGCGCCGCCAATTGGCGCGTTCTGGTCGGCGAACAGGTAACGCGATGAAAACTGCGACTTGTCGCTGATCTTGTGATCAATCCTGACCTGATACTGAGGCTCGACGAAACTTTGCGCGAACGCCGTCACCGCCTGACCGAACTGAACATCGGGGCGATTGTTGCCCAATGCGATATTGGTCAGGTTGGCAACGCCGATTGCGCCATCGGTGACAGCCAGCAAAGAGTCAACCCTCGCGTTCGCCCCCTGGGCAAACAACTGGCGCAAAGTGGCGCGTCCGGCTGCCGAAGGAACCAGAACACTGGTGACCGTGTTTGAAGCCTGTCGCTGGTTTTGATACGAACCGAAAAAGAAGGTGCGATCTTTACCATCGTACAAGCCTGGAATTTTCACCGGGCCACCAATGGTTCCGGCAAAAATATGCTCCGTGCCATAGGGCGGATAACCGCGCAGCTTCAGATTCGGATCAAGCGATTGAGTGTTGGTCAGCGCATCG
>JBGAPB010000158.1:0-13863 GCA_044221525.1 Blastocatellia bacterium
GTCGCCATCAGTATTCGAAGCAATAACAACCGAATACTGATCGCCCACGCGCAAGCTGGCGTTGTCTGGGAAGTAAATCGAAACGGCGTTGATCGTTGCGGGGTAAAACGCCGGAGTCAGACGGTTGACTCGATACGAAGTTCCGCCGGTTGAAATACCTGCCGCCGTTTCAAAACCTCCATCGTCAACCGCCAACTCAAACGGCGCGGCATCCTGAGTCACATTGAAGGTCTGATTGCCGACCATAATAATTCCGGCTCGTTGTATCGGCTGATCGTTGGCCGCGACAGTGAAGTTGATGGTTCCATTTCCCTGACCGCCGCTGGTGAACAAAACGCTGATAAATGAATCGCTGCCGGTTGGCGTTGTCGCAGTCCAGGTACATTCAGAAGCAGCCGCGACTGTGAAGCTCCCAGATCCTCCAGTGGCCGGAAAGTTTTTCGCTGCCGGAGTCAGCGTGTATGCGCAACCGTTTCCTGCGCTTTGGTTAATCGTGACGGTTTGCCCTGCGACCGAAATCGTACCGATGCGGGCCAAGCCAGTGGTCGGCGCGACAGTGAAGCTGACAATTCCGTTTCCATTGCCAACCGAGCCGGAGTTAATGGCAATGAAGCCGGAATTACTTATTGCCGTCCATCCGCAAGCAGTTGCCGTTTCCACGCTGATCGTCCCTGTCCCGCCAGCCCCTGTAAACGCGGAGGTGTTTGTCGAAACCACGTAAGGGCAATTACCAACCGTCAAAATGTTGACGCCGGTGGCTGTCTGGCCGTCGGGATTCGTGATGGTTATTGATTTTGCTCCGGCTGTGGCGTTGACGGTCGTAATGTTCAGGACAGCCGTTGTCGGATTGATGTAACTGACGCTGTTGACCACGACTCCGCCGGTCGCGCTTGCTCGCAAGCGACAATTAAACTTTTCACCCGGATCGTAAAAACCTGCTCCGTCGGCAGAAAGCCCTGTAATCGTCACAGTGACGGAACTCAAACCGGCGGCAACCGATGGCGGATTGGCCGAAGCTGGCACGGCAGGCGGCGGCGCTGGAATTTTGGCGACTCGCAATCCGTAAGAGTTGGCGGCATCAGTGAATTGCTGCACCGTCCACAAAGTCATATCGTCGCAAGGGTCAACGCTGGTAAACGAATAATCTCCCCAGCGGCGACGGCCTTGCAGGTTTCCACTATCGCTTGATGGGTTGTAAGGCGCGGGGCTGGATGTAATTGCCAACGGCGATTGCAGAACTCCCAGCGGGTCGCCGGCCAAACGATTGGCAATCGCGGCGTTGATGTATTCACTGGTTCCGGCACTGGTGCCGCCAATCAGCATATGACCCTGGCCTGAAACTGCCAGCGACGGCATGAAGTAATTTCTTTCGTCTTCGGTGTTGGTTGCGGTTTGAGCAAACAGAGTTCCGGCTTGGCGCAAAGTCGGGCTGTTTGAATTAACGCCGGTGATTTCGTACCAACGAATTCCATTTCTGGTTCGCGGAGCGTCAATCGTTCCCTCGTTGTTGACTGAGATATTGTGAGTCGTCCAGATGCTGCCGTCTCGAAATTGACCGGTGGTCAGGCGGTCGTCAATTGCGTCCAGCCTGCCGTTGACTCCGGTGATGTTGCCTCTATGGCGAACTGTAATTGGTTGAGAGGTCGCAAGAACGTTGATGTAAATGTTCGCAGACATTACAGGCAATCCGCCAGGATTTGTCACTCGCCGTAAAACCAATCGGCCAAGACTGTTGGCGTCTGTTCCTATGAAATAACCTTCGGTCGAATTCGGGTCTGGGTTGTCCACGCCCTGTGGAGTGAAGATGCCGTTTCGAGTCGTGGTGCTGGAAGTCTCAATCAAATTGCGAAAAGCCGAAACGACGATCTGCCCGCCGCTCAGAATCGAAGATTTGCGAATTACCAGCGCCGTCGTGTTGCTGAAGGCTCGGTTGCAAAACTGGTTCAGGCCGACGTAAAGCGCATTGGCGTCAACGCCCAGAGTAGGGAAGTCAGCGAAACATCCGTTGTCGCCTGATGGCGAAACTTCGTTATGCGCAAATTGGTAAAACGTCCAGGTTGTCGCAGTGTTGATGGTCGCTGAATCGCTGACTGCCAGCAGGATTCGATTGTTCGACTGAGCCACATTGATGATAAGAATGAACCATCGCCCCGAATGTCTGTCGTAACGAACCCGCGGATCAGTGGTGATGAAACCGACTCGGACGGAATTGAAGAAGGAATCAATATCCGCATCCAACTGGCCAAGTGCTCCGGTCGTTTTGCTGAAAACTCGTATCCGCCCATTTGCCGCCAGCAAAAACTGGGTCGGCCCGACGGCTCCCATCGTGTCCGGCGGAAAGGCGCCGGTGTCAGTCAGAGTCGCGGCGGTGAAGCTGAGACTGGGAGATGGGGAGATTGAGGGATTGAGGGATTGAGGGATTGAGCGACCGCCAATTTCCACGTCTCTCCGTCCCTCCGTCCCTCCGTCACCAAAAGGCGGCCATTGGGTACCCGTCAATGCTTCAGGATTTTGGGGCAGGTTTTCGCGGTTTGGCCGGACGTGTTCGCGTTCAGTTTCGCGCCCGGATTCACGCAGGATTTGCCGCGCGGATTTGGTTTCGCCTGACTTAAGCGAAAGCTCGCGGGACATTATCTCCGCCGTGGTTTCTGTGATGCCTGCTTCGCCTACCCACGGTATGCCTGTGATTGAACCGTCGGCGTTGATTTGTTGCTGGGCATTTTGGCTGCGTGAAGTCGTGCGAGTTTTGGCTTTGGTTTTTGACTTTGCAGACGGATTTGCGCGCTCGGCTTTGTGTTGAGCCAAACCGTCAATCAGTAATTTGCCGGACGCCGGGATCAACGTTAGTACAAATATGAAAAATAGACAGCGGCGAAAAAAAGAGGTTTTGATGTAACACGCAACTACTGAAACGGGCATACCTACTCCTGAATAAACGCACCATGCCTGACCAGGAATGCTGGAAGTCGCTGTTAATACACAGCGACAAGCGGTCAAAATTATGAATTACGGAAACTTACTCGGGATGATGAGGCCGACTTCTGACCGAGAGGGTTGGGGACAGCAGGGGGAGGTTGCCCAACAGCCAGATCGTACGATGACCAGAATCGAATCTGTCAAAATGCCTCTTTGTAAGTGACTGAATCCGACGTTTCAATCACTTACAAGGCGCGAAACTTAAACGTCGAGGTTTGGGCTGTCAAGAATGAATTTTTGGAATGTTGATCCGACTTGCTCCGGTGCGAATTCCGGCTTAAAACACCCGGGCGATTCAATAACAAATTTGGAGAAACGACCAGCAATGTACAGCGCCAAAGTTTTAGCTTATTTAGAAAATCCCCGAAACGTGGGCGAACTGATCGGTGCCACAAACATTGGTCAGGCGACAAATCCTGTTTGCGGAGATTTGCTGAACCTGCATTTGAAAATTGCCGATGAAAAAATCACCGAGGCAAAATTCACTGTACAAGGTTGCCCGCCCAGCGTTGCAACTGGTTCCGCGCTGACTGAAATGCTGATTGGATTACCGGTTGCCGAAGCGAGCAAGCTGACACCGTCGGACGTTACCTGCCAACTTGAAAGCCTGCCGCGCAACAAAGAGCATTGTTCGGTGTTGGCGATTGACGCGCTTCGATCCGCGCTTTCGGCGCTCGCCGAATCGTCAAACGACATGGTATAACCAGCCTTCCATCGCTTAAGACTTCAAACCTAAAATTTACTGAATATGCCGATTCCACCACCCGTACCATCGGAGGCCGAGCCGCATCGCCTAGCCTCTGCTGACCAAATACTGCACCGACTGCGCGAAATGTTTGGCGAAGACCGTGCGCGCGTCGCAACCGGCGACAACTTTAGAGTCGTTTACGAACCGGAGCGCGTCGTCGCTTTTCCGCACAACATCGAAGAGCTTAGCGAAATGATGAAGCTGGCCGAAAGCGAACGTTGGCGAGTGATTCCTGCCGGGGCCGGAACCTGGCTGACCGTAGGCAATCGGCCAGTCCAATTCCAGCTTGTTGTTTCAACTGCAAAAATGAATCGCGTCATCGAATACGAACCTGCGGATTTGACCGCCACTGTCGAGGCCGGTTGTTCGCTGGTCGAATTCAACCAACAAGCCGCCAAGCATCGCCAATTCATTCCGCTCGATCCTTTTGGCCACTCCGGTTCGACGCTTGGAGGAATCATAGCCTCGGCCAGCAGCGGGCCTTTGCGTTGTAATTACGGAACTCCGCGCGACTGGCTGATAGGCATTCGAGTCGTTCATCCGAACGGCGGCCTGACCAGAGCCGGAGGCAAAGTCGTCAAAAACGTAGCTGGTTACGACCTTTGTAAATTGTATGCAGGCAGTTTTGGCTCCTTGGCCATGATCGCCGAAATGAGCTTTAAGTTGCGCGCTTTGCCGTCCACGGAAAAGACTCTGGTCTTTTACGCCGACGATGCCGAAAGCCTGTGCTGGCTGGCGCTGAGGATCAGTGATTCCGATGTCCAGCCAGCAGCAATGGAACTGATTTCGCCAGTTGCTGAATTGAATTTGCCGATTGAATCGCGCCGCTTTGCTCTGGCGCTTCGCTTCCTGAACGAAACCGAAACCGTTGAATTTCAAGTGAACGAAGCCGCGCGCATTGGCCACGACTTCGACCGGGTGGTTTTAAGCGACGCCGAGGCCGAAGCGTTCTGGACTGTTTACCACGAAACTGAAACCGACCAGCGGTGGGCTTTCAGTTTGCGGCTGAGTGCGCTGCCAGCCGATTTGAACGACGTGCTGAAAGATGTGGGCCAATTTTTGCCGCAATCAGTTTGGCGCGCTCATGCAGGCAACGGTGTTTTGCGGGTGTTCGCCAAGGAGGATTTGTTCGAAGGGTTGCAAACCAAACGGCGTCCAAAATTCATCTCGGAGCTTCGACATTTGACTCAAGCTCGTGGAGGCCAATTGGTTTTGCTCAACGCTCCGCAAGCGATCAAAGACCAACTCGACACCTGGGGAGAAATCGGTTCGACCTCCAGATTGATGCGCGAATTAAAACGCCGATTCGATCCAGACTCTCAACTTAGCCCCGGCAGGTTTGTCGCGGGAATCTGATACATCATCTGGTCAGCACCGCGACCTGTGGCAAGCTCCGTTCGTAAAATCGTCGCTATCTTAAGCCGCATACTGACCAGGCAAATCTAAACTTATGGCTCTGAACACATCGCTCCACACTGCACTTGAAACCGAAATGGACAAGATTCTGGGCTGCATTCATTGCGGCCTGTGTCTGCCAGCCTGCCCGACTTATCAACAGGTCGGCAACGAAAACGACAGTCCTCGCGGACGCATTTACCTGATGCGAGCCGTCGCCGAAGGTCGCCTGGATGTTCAGGCTCCGGCCTTCGCTCGCCACATTGACCTTTGTCTGGGCTGTCGAGCCTGCGAAACTGCCTGCCCGGCAGGGGTTCGTTACGGTCATTTGTTGGAGCACGCGCGCGAAACCATCAACGAGCACGGTACGAAAAAAGGCTCCAAAGGGAACGGGTTTCAGAAACTGATGTTGAAACTGGCGCTGCGCCACGTCTTTCCCTACCCAAACCGTTTGAAAGCCGTGTTCGCGGTGAACCGCTGGATGCGCGACAGCAGCTTGACGAAGTGGGCTTACAAGACAGGCCTTGTTCGCAAGTTTTCCAAGAAAGCCGACTTCGCATTGTCGCTGTTGATGACCACTGCCCCAATCAGGAAGGACGGGGAGACGGGGAGACTGGGAGACTGGGAGACAAAAGTCCCAACCCAACACCTAACACCTAACACCAAACACCTAAAACCAATCTCCGTCTTCACCGGCTGCGTCATGGAAGGGCTGTTCAAACACGCCAACGACGCCACCAAACGAGTGTTGGAGGTCAACGACGCTCAAAACATAGAAGTCGCCAAACAGGTTTGCTGCGGGGCTTTGCATGCGCATTCGGGTGATTTGGAAATGGCTCGCAAACTGGCGCGGCAGAACATTGACGCCTTCGACCGATTCCTGAGCGCCGATCACAACCCGTCCAATCCGGCGACGATCATCATCAACGCTGCTGGCTGCGGAGCTTTGCTCAAAGAATACGGCGACCTGTTAAAAGACGATCCGAGCTACGCCGCGCGAGCCGAAAACTTCAGCCGCCACGTTAAAGACGCTACGGAATATCTGGCCGCTGGCGAAATCCGCCCCGGCGCTGAAATTAAAGAAGCCGTGACGTTGGACGCTCCCTGCCACCTTTACCACGCCCAGCGAGTAATGACCGCTCCGCAAAAAGTCCTGACTTCAATTCCTGGCGTTGAATATCGCCAACTGGAAGGCATGCAGGATTGCTGCGGAGGCGCCGGCATTTACAACCTCAGCGAACCGGAAATGTCCGAAGGCATCCTTTCCGAAAAGATCGAAAAGGTGAAAGCCACTGGCGCAAAGATTCTGGCGACGGCCAACCCCGGCTGCCACATGCAACTCGGCGCAGGCGCACGAATGTTCAACGCCGATTGCCAGGTCGTTCACGTCGTTGAATTGCTGGATGAGTCGTACCGAAAGGCGGGGTTTTATCAGCAACCCGATAACCATTAAACAGGGCTGAGTTGGCTATCCTGGCTGCTCACTGTCCAGTTGGAGTTATGACTGGAATTATTGAATGGGTTTTGACACAAAATGCCACACAAAATCCTTGTCGTAGATGACGAACCTGACCTGGAAATCCTGATCACGCAACGCTTTCGCAAACGTATTCGCGCGGATTTGCTGAGCTTTCAATTCGCCAGCCATGGCGAAGAGGCTTTGGCGAGGCTCCAAGCCGACGACAATATTGACGTAGTCCTCACCGACATCAATATGCCGGTGATGGATGGGCTGACGCTGCTTTCACGCTTGCGCGAGACGCATCCGCTGCTGCGTTCGGTGATTGTGTCGGCCTACGGCGATATGCCGAACATCCGCACGGCGCTCAATCGCGGAGCCTTTGATTTCATCACCAAGCCGATAGATTTTCAGGATTTGGAAATCACGCTTGACCGCGCCATTGCCGAATCCATCGAGCGCAAACAAGCGGCGCAGGATCGTGACCGCTTGCTCGGCCTCAGCCGCGAACTCGAACTCGCCCGCAATATTCAGGAAGCGCTGGTGCCTCGCGTGTTCCCGCAACACGAACGCCTGTCGGTTTACGGCACGATGATTCCGGCGGCGGAGGTCGGCGGCGATTTGTTCGATTGTTTCATGCTTGATGAGCATCGGCTTGCGTTCACCATCGGTGATGTTTCGGGCAAAGGCATTGCGGCTGCGCTGTTTATGGCCGTCAGCCGCACGGTCTTGCGCGTCGCGGCGAGCAAAGGATTGTCACCGCGTGAATGCCTGCTCGAAGCTCACCAGTTCTTGCACGGCGAGCGCCGCGCGACATCGCACTTCGTTACCTGTTTTTACGGAATTCTCGATCTGGCGACAGGGCAATTGGAATACAGTCGCGCCGGACACAATCCGCCATATCTGGTACGAGGCGATCAGGTGCAAACGCTGGATGCGGCGAGCGGGTTGCCGCTGGGCATGCTCAGAACGGTCAAGTACGACACGACGACGATGCAGCTTGAAACGGGCGATACGCTGTTGCTTTTCACCGACGGCATTACCGAAGCGATGAATTCCAGGCTGGAGGAATACGGCGAGGAGCGTTTGGTACAATTGCTCAGTGAGCGCGCTTCGGCGCTAACTGTGGAAGAATTGGTTCGATTGGTGACGCAGCAAGCGATTGCGTTCGCCGAAGGCGCACCGGCATCGGATGATATGACGGTGCTTGGCGTGCGGTATTTGTGACATGGGTATGTCCACACTCGAAGGAAAAATCATGAAACAGGCAACCTTCACCATATCGGTACTGTGTCTGTTCCTGCTGCTGTCTGCGCAGGGTCAGACGCCTGAGCGTAGGAACGCCGAAGCTGGGCTGCCTTTCATCAAGTGGTTCAGCCCTAAAGAGTACGGAGGGGATAACCAGGTCTGGTCATTCGCGCAGGACGACAGGGGGATTCTGTATGCGGGAACCAGCACGGGGATATTGGAATACGATGGCATCACTTGGCGCTTGATTGCGACACCGCACAACGCAATTGTCCGTGCACTGGCCAAAGGCCCGACAGGTCGAATTTTTGTGGGCGAAGTTGGAGATTTTGGCTACCTGCAACCGGATAAAACTGGAGAAACGAAATTTGTTTCCCTGTTGGAGTTTGTTCCGCAAGAGGATCGTGATTTTCAGGATGTGCGAAAAATTCAGGTCACGCCGGAAGGAATCTATTTCCAGTCCCGCGAGCGATTGTTCCGTTTGACACCGGATGGACAAAGTTGGCGCACAAAAGTCTGGAAATCGGCTACAGGTTTTGACTGGTCGGCCTATGTTCTCGGGACGCTTTATGTCGCTTTGCTTGAAGAGCCGCTACAACGGCTAAATGGGGATAAGTTGGAAACTTTTCCGCTGCCCGGTCTGGCGGAGCAAACTGGCGACAGTAAAATTCTGGTCATGTTGCCTTACGCAGAAGCTGGCTCTGGAAACGCTCGCCAGATTCTGGTTGGCACGCAAGGCGGGCAGTTATTTCTGCTAGACGATCACGGCTCTCGCCCATTTGCCACTGACGCCACTTTGTTACGGAATCATGGGATTCGATTCGCTTACAAGGCAGCCGTTCTCAATGATGGCGCTTTAGGTTTTGGCTTGATGATCGGCGGCTTTCTCATTTTAGAGCGAGACGGCAAAGTTCGGCGTTATCTGGACCAAGCAGCGGGCATTCCGTCTGACGGAGTGATAGGGGTATTTGTTGATCGGTCTGGCACGGTGTGGCTGGGGTTGCAGAACGGCATCGCGAAAGTGGAAGCAGGTTCCCCGTTAACTGAATATGGAAGAGCTTTGGGAATGTCGGCGGAGGTTACTGATTTCATTCGCTATCGCGGAGAGTTGTATGCCACAACCTCAAACAGCGTTAGGCGACTGTCCGCTGGTTCAGGCATGTTTCAAGTCGTTGAAAGCTTTGGCTCCCACTCAGCATATAGCCTGCTGGCGCAAGGTGATAGCGTGCTGGTTGCGAAAGGTACCGGTGGTTTGTTTCAGATGCAGGGAAACTCTGTTCAGCCGATTCTCCCGAATAACACCACAAACAAGAGTTTTTACGTGCTGGCACATGCGCGGCAGGGTTCCAATCGAATCTGGCTGGGCACTGGGGCCGGACTGGCATCTATTCGTCAGGATGCGGCTGGGCTCTGGGTGGATGAAGGTTTGGTGGCAAAGACGGCCAAGATACGCTCAATTGTGGAGCCTGAACCTGGCTTGTTGTGGCTTGGCACAGAATCAAAAGGAGCCGTGCGAGTTCGATTGCAGGGTGATTCGTTGCTGAACCCCAAAGTGGAAGAATTCGGGATTGCCGCCGGGTTACCTGAAGAGGGCGGAATGAGTGTGCATCTGGCGGCTGGCCACGTCATTTTTGCCTCGGCCAAAGGCGTCCGTGAGTTTGACGACGCCAAAGGTCGGTTTGTGGAATCAAAGCTGTTTGGCGCAATCCCCACAGGCGGCTCAGCCGAAGAATTCAATGTCGTGACAGATTCGCATGGTGACATCTGGGTGAATTTCGGAGTGCGCCCGGTTCTGCTGCGGCGGCAGAGCGACGGAACATACAAGATCACATACAAGATCACCGACACTCCTTTGCGGCGAATCAGCGATGGCTGGGTGAGCAGGATTTATTCTGATGATGACGACGTGCTGTGGCTGGGCAGCGCGGATCGGGTGTTTCGGTATGACCCGGCGCGCGCGCCAAACGACAATCAAACCTTTCCAGCGCTGCTGCGACGAGTAACCGCAGGCGCTCAGGGAAAAACGCTGCTGTATTCCGGTGGCGGAGGAAGCGCGGCTGTGCAGAGCTTATCACCGCTTTTGTACCGGGATAACTCATTGCGCTTTGAATACGCTGCGGCGAATTTTGAAGACCCGGCCAGGAATCAGTATCAAACCATGCTTGAAGGTTTTGACAAGGATTGGTCTGCATGGACAGTTGAAACTCGGCGCGATTACACCAACCTACCGCCCGGCAGTTACAGCTTCCGCGTCAGAGCAAGGAACGCGCTTGGGCAGGAAGGCGCTGAGGCGGAATACCGGTTGACGATTCTGCCGCCGTGGTATCGCACTTGGTTGGCTTATGGTCTTTACGCGCTGCTATTGGTGGCTGCGGGGGTTGTCACCGACCGCTTAATGCGCCGACGAGTGGAAGCGCGCGAGCGCGAGAAATCCGCTTTGCGCGAAGCCCAGTTGCGCGCCGAAACCGCAGCAGCGCAAGCAAAGACACTGCAAGCAGAAGCCAGAAGTCTGCAAGCCGAAAACGAGCGCAACAAGAACATCGAATTGCTGAGCGAGATTGGCAAAGACCTGACCTCTTCGCTCAACCTGGACACGATATTCCTGCGGTTGTATGAGCACGTGAATCAGTTGATGGACGCAACAATCTTTGGCGTAGGCCTTTACCACCCGGAACGCCACGAGATTGAATATCGTCTGGCAATGGAAAATGGCAAACGATTTGCGCCTTACACCCGCGACACGCACGACCGCAATCAGTTCCCGGTCTGGTGCATTGAGCAGAGACAGCCAGTGTTCATCAACGACGTAGCCAGCGAGTATTCCAAATACCTTGCGACGTACGAAGAACCGCGCCGTAATCTGGAAGGTGGTGGGACTTCGACCGCGCCCGTTTCTGTGATTTATCTGCCGCTGATGATGAAAGACCGTGTGCTGGGCGTGATCACGGTGCAAAGCTTCAAACAGAACGCTTACACCGATTACCATCTTGATTTGCTGGAAAACCTCGCCGCCTACACCTCCATCGCGCTCGACAATGCTGATGCTTACTACCATCTGAAATCGGCGCAGGAACAACTGCTGGTGCAGGAAAAACTGGCTTCGCTCGGCGCCCTGACCGCAGGCATCGCGCACGAGATCAAAAATCCGCTGAATTTCGTCAACAACTTCGCCGACCTGTCGGTGGAACTGATGGACGAATTGCGCGAAGACATCGAGAAGCACAAAGCCGCGATTCCTGCGAAGGATTACGAGAACATCGAAGCGCTGCTCGACGATCTGACCGGCAATGCCAAAAAGATCAACGAACATGGCAAACGCGCCGACGGCATCGTACGCAGCATGCTGCTGCATTCGCGCGGACAGGCGGGCGAACGCCAACCGACCGACATCAACGCAATGCTGGAGGAATACGTGAACCTGACCTATCACGGGATGCGCGCTCAGGATTCCTCTTTCAACGTGACCATCGAACGCGACTTGGCGAGCGACACCGGTACGGTTGAAGCGATTCCGCAAGACCTGAGCCGCGTTTTTCTCAACCTATTGAACAACGCTTGTTACGCAGTTAATGAAAAAGCGAAAAAGAACGGTGCAGGCTTCGTGCCGAAACTGCGCGTGAGTTCGGTGAATCTGGGCGATGCGGTAGAAATCCGCATCCGCGACAACGGGATGGGCATTCCGCCTGAAGTGCGCGACAAGATTTTCAATCCATTTTTTACGACAAAACCTACCGGCCAAGGCACGGGGCTTGGCCTCTCTATCAGTCACGACATCGTGGTGCAGCAACACGGAGGGCAATTGGAAGTGGAAACCGAACCGGGCGGGTTTACGGAATTTGTGGTGCGCTTGCCGCGCAAGGGGAGGGATGCTCAATGAAAGTGATGGTGGTAGATGACGAAGCGGATGTGCGTTTGTTATTTGAGCAACGCTTCCGCCGGGAAGTGCGCGCGGGACAGATTGCTTTCTACTTCGCGCTGTCGGCGGAAGAGGCGCTCGCCTTGCTGGATCAACAGGTCGAAGATGTCTCGTTGATTTTGTCGGACATCAATATGCCAGGGATGAACGGGCTGGATTTGTTGAAAGAGGTAAAAGAAAAACACCAGCACCTGAAAGTGTACATGATTACTGCTTACGGCAACGCAGAGTACCAACAGCGCGCCGTGGCCTACGGCTGCGACGATTACCTCACCAAGCCGCTTGATTTTGGGGCGTTGAAATCGAAATTGCTGGCTTGAACAAGTGGTGAGTGAAAAATCAAAAGGACGCGGCAAGTGATTAACCTACCGGCGTCCTTTTTTATTTGCTTGCTTACTTTTGGTTTAAGCGATTGCCGGATCAATGCCATCCGGGTTCACGCCCAGATCGGCAATTGCTTGAGCCGCTTTCTTGACGTTGAATTTGCCTTCGCGAGCCAGTTTCGACAGCGCCGCAGCCACTATGGATTCGGCATTGATTTCGAAATGGCGGCGCAGGTAATCGCGGTTTTCGCTGCGTCCGAAACCGTCCGTTCCAAGACTCACCAAACGCCCTCCAAGCCACGGAGCCACCTGGTCAGCCACGATCTTCATGTAATCGCTGGAAGCGATAATCGGGCCTTCGGTGCCTTCCATCACTTGCTGGATGTAAGGTTTCTGCTCGGTTTCCGTCGGATGCAGCCGGTTCCAACGTTCGGCGCGCAGAGCTTCGCGACGCAGTTCGTTGTAACTGGTGACGCTCCAAACGTCGGCGGTGATTTTGTATTGCTCGGCCAGAATCTTTTGGGCACGCAACACTTCGCCGATCATCGGGCCACTGCCGAACAATTGAACCTTGGCTTTGCCTTTTGGCGCACCGCTGAGTTTGTAAATGCCTTTGATGATGCCTTCTTCAGCGCCTTCAGGCATTGCGGGTTGCGCGTAGTTTTCGTTGTAAACCGTGATGTAATAAAAACGGTCTTCGCCTTCCTGGAACATACGCTTCAGCCCGTCCTGAACAATGACTGCGATTTCATAAGCATAAGCCGGATCGTAAGCCGCGCAGGTCGGAACGGTGCTGGCCAGCAAGTGGCTGTGGCCGTCCTGATGCTGAAGGCCTTCGCCGTTCAGCGTGGTGCGTCCGGCAGTGGCTCCAAGCAGGAAGCCTTTGCCGCGTGCGTCCGCAAACGCCCAGGCGAAATCGCCAATACGCTGAAACCCAAACATCGAATAGAAGATATAGAAGGGGATCATGTCTACGCCATAATTGGCGTAAGCCGTTCCGGCAGCCGTGAACGAAGCCATCGAACCGGCTTCGGTGATGCCTTCTTCCAGAATCTGGCCTTCTTTCGATTCCTTGTAATAAAGGAACATGTCCGAATCGTGCGGGGTGTAAAGCTGGCCCTGGCTGGCGTAAATGCCTACCTGACGGAACAGAGATTCCATTCCGAAGGTGCGCGCTTCGTCCGGAACAATCGGCACGACTCGTTTGCCAAGATTCTTGTCTTTGGTCATCAACAGAGTCAGCACGCGAACGAAAGCCATCGTCGTGGAAACCTCGCGGCCTTGCGAACCGTCCAGCGATTCCTTGAAAAACTCCAGCGGTGGAATCTGAAGCTTTTCATCCATGGCTTTTCTGACAGGGACGTTGCCGCCCATCGCTACGCGGCGAGCTTTCATGTATTGGATTTCTTCGCTGTCAGGCGCAGGCACATAGAATTTGGCCTTCTTGGCATCAGCTTCCGAAATCGGCAACTCGAAGCGTTTGACGAAATTGACCAGATCAACTTCTTCCATCTTCTTTGCCTGGTGAGCCAAATTGCGGCTTTCGCCAGACGAACCCATTCCGTAACCCTTGACGGTTTTGGCCAGAATGACAGTCGGCTGGCCTTTGGTTTCGTAGGCGCGTTTGTATGCCTGATAAACCTTGATCGAATCGTGGCCGCCGCGTCGCAAACGCCAGATGTCTTCGTCGCTCAGGTGCTCGACCAGTTTCAGCAACTCAGGATATTTGCCGAAGAAATGATCGCGGATGTATTTGCCATCTTTGGCGCGGAAGGCCTGGTATTCGCCGTCAACGCAT
>JBGAPB010000159.1:0-13484 GCA_044221525.1 Blastocatellia bacterium
CGCCAAGCTTTGCGCCCAAATCACGCGCTGCCCATTCGTTGAGCGCAATGCCGTTGGGAGAGAGTTTTGCTAGGTTGTTTTGTGCAATCGCTGTGACCAGCGAGTAGGGAACTTCTTTGTCGCCGATGCGAATTGAGTTGGCCAGATAAGTCAGAAACGATTCCGATTTGAAGTTCAAACCTGCTGCTGCTGTTTTGGCTTTTTCGGCCAGCGCGTCGCTCAGCACGGCACTGTCGCTTTCCAGCGAAATGGCCTGGGCGTCAGCCAGCAAGCGCAGCTTCAAGCCCAGATCAGCGAGGGAGAATTTCTCGTTGATTGCTCCAGCTACAATTCCTTCGTGCAGAATTTTTCTTCTGGCCATTGCCTCCTGATCAGGCCAAATTTGAGAAACCAGAATTGCGTTTGCTTTGTGGTCCTGCTCCAGATTGCGTTGCAGCTTTTCGAGCGGCAGGAAAATGGCGCGAACTGCGCCTTGTTGCGGGCGCAGAGAGAACTCGCCAATCGAACCCGATGGCAAAGCTTCGCGCAGAGTCAGTCGGACGCTGCGGCCTAAATCTTCCTTGCGGCTGTGAAGCGATTCGACCGGAATCGCCGACGGCTTTTCGATTCTCAGGATCAAGGTGTCGCCGGGCTTGGCTCCCAATTCCGACGCCAGTGCCGCGCTCGCCAGCATGTCGTTGTCCGCCACCGGAGCAATGCCAGAGCCATGAAATTTCCAGAAGCGTTCGTCAACTCCGTAAACCGCCACGCCGCCAGCGCGAGCGTTGGAATCGCTGTGAGTTACTACACCTTCGATGGCGATCAGCGGGCAGGCGTCATTGAACCATTTGCCGAATGAGTCCGCGGACTTCAAATCATCGGCCAGTTGTTCGCGGAAAAATCCGGTTGAAGCGACCAGCAAATCCGTCTTGCCCAGTCGAGACAACGCCAGGTCTTGCAAACTGGCTCGGACGGAATCGCCAACCAGCAAAGCTCCGGCCAGCACGGCTGTCGCGGTAGCTACGCCAAAAATGACGGCCAGGTTCGTGCGCCGAAAGTGCGACAGGTTTCGTTTAACGAGCGTGGAAAAATTCATATATCGAATCCCGACTACTTTCACCGTTACTGTTTGACGAAGCGGAAATTGCGAATGCGGCCCGCGCTCAGGCGGAAGCCATTGACGCGATGTTGAGCGTCACGCGTGAAGCGGAATGTGCCCAGGATGCTCAGCGAACTGAACGCATCTCGAAATGCAGGTGTCAACGGAATCGGCCCAGCTTTTTTTCGCGTGACGACAAGCTTGCCGTCATTCACGGTGATGCGGTACGTCGAATCAATTTCTTCGCTGTAATACATCCCTTCGAATTCGCTCAGCTTGGAAGTCTCTGCGGGCGGCACAGCAGCGAAAATCAGTGGAGCGCGGCCTTCAACATTCACGGTCAATTTTGACGCAGCGCCTTGTGTGGAAGACTCAAAAACGGCTTCGATTGGCGCTCTTTCGGCTCGGAAGCGGTTGGCGTTCATCGGAACCAGCGTGACATTCGATCCGGAGATGGACAATTGCAACTTGCCGTCTTTGAGAGAAATGCGGCCAATTTCTTCCAGCTTGGAATCCCAATACGCGCCAACTTTATTGTTCAGCTCTTGTTCGGTCAGCGTAACGGCGGCAGTTGTCAGTATCGAAGCCGCCTTCGGCGGCGGTGTTATAAATTCTTTCGCCAGATAAAGGTTGCCGTGTAAGTGGATGGTGAACGGCCTTCGACATTCACGGTCATTGTCGAAGCAAAGCCTTGCGCCGTAGAGGCGAACACGATTTCGATGGCGCTCCTTCGGCTCGAAAGTGGTTGGCGTTCGGGGAACCAAGACGACATTCGATCCGGAGATGGACAATTGTAATTTGCCGTCTTTGAGAGAAATGCGACCCACTTCTTCCAGCTTGGCATCCCAATACGCGCCGTCTTTATTGTTGAGTTCTTGTTCCGGTCAGTGTAATTGCGGGTGTTGATGTTGTCGCAGGCCTTTGGCGGAGTGTGGCGAATTCTTTGGCCAGGTAAACGTCAGCGATTTGCCGAGCAGAAAAGCTGGGATTGGTTCCTCCGTAATTGCACAAACAGGCGACGGAAAATCGTTGGTCGGGAAAGCGCATCAAGTGCGAACGATAGCCAGCGTCTCCGCCGGAATGTTCGACCAGTTTCAGTCCTTTGTAAGTTCCAACCGCCAACCCTCGCGCATACGAAATCTGTTCGCCGTCGTTGAGAACTCCGCGAATGTGCATTTGCTCAATCACCCAATCGCCGCCGACTTTCTTGTCATAAAAGTTTTGATCCCATTTGGCCAGGTCTTCGACGGTGGTCATCAAACTGCTGGCGCCAACGGTGTCGTAATTCGGCACGCTCAGTTTGAAGCTTCCATTCGGGCCGGGGCCATAGCCGAAGGCTTGATGCTTCGAAATCACCGCGTGGTCATCACGGAAAAATGTCCGAGTCATACCCAGCGGTTTGAAAATGTTCGCTTCGGCAAATTCGCGCAGCGATTGTCCGCTGACTCGCTTCACGATGTAGGCCAGCAGAGTGTAGCCAGTGTTGCAATACAAGTGCTGGTCGCCGGGTTTGAAATTCAACTCTTTCATGCGCGAAACCAGATCAAGAATGTCTTCATCTTTGACCACGTCTTCGCCCAGCCGCGTACCGGACATTATCAGCAAATTCCACTGATCGCGCAGCCCGCTGGTGTGGTGCAGCAAGTGGCGGATGGTGATTGGTTGGTCAAATTCACGTAGCTCCGTGATGTATTTTTGCACCTTGTCATCCAGCGATAGTTTGCCTTGCTGGGCGAGCATCAAAATGGAAAAGGCCGTGAACTGTTTAGATACCGAAGCAACGTGAAACGACGTGTCCGGTTTGATCGCTATGTCGTGGTCCAGGTCCGCCATTCCATAACCACGATTGTAAATGATCTGGCTGTCCTTGATGACGGCCAGCGCGCAACCGGGCGAATCGGGTTTGTCGAATTGCGCGAAGATTTTGTCTACCTTTGCGGTCAGATTGTTGTCGCCCGATTGCGCCATTGCCGATGGCGCGAAGAGCGAGAAAAGCGCGACTGTCAGAACAAAATGGCGAAGGCGAAAAGAGAGGGTTTGGTTCATCATCGTTTCCTAACTTGTCGAAGTGGCTGAATCAAGCTCGTTTGAGCTTTCGGTCAGTCAGTTCAAACCGAATTGGGAATTTTTCGGCTAACTCGGCGCTGTGCGTGACCACGATCAAAATTGTTTGCTGTTGTTGATGCAGATCGAGCAGCAATTTGGCTACGGTTTCAGCCGTCTCGTGATCCAGATTGCCGGTTGGTTCATCGGCCAACAGCAGCAACGGTTGATTTATCAGAGCGCGAGCGATGGCTACGCGCTGTTTTTCTCCGCCTGAAAGTTCCGCCGGACGATGGTGCATTCGTTCGGCCAGGCCGACTTGTTTCAGCAACGTTTGTGCGCGTTCAACGGCGTTGCCGTTTTGTTTGGCGACAAGCGTCGGAGTCAGGACGTTTTCCAGGGCAGAGCATTGCGGCAACAAACTGTGATCCTGAAAAATGAAGCCGATCTTTTCATTGCGAAACGCCGCGAGTCTGGCTTCGTCCAGTTCAAACGGGTTTTGTCCGTCCAGGGTCAGCGTGCCAGCAGTCGGCGGATCAAGCGCGCCCAGCAGGTAAAGCAGCGTGCTTTTGCCGGAACCGGAAGGCCCCATAATCGCTGCGGCATCGCCTCGATTGAGCGTCAATGAAACATCGGCAAGAATCGGCAGGCGTCCGCCGGGCGTCGGATAGTCTTTGGTCAAATTATTGAGTTGAAGCATACGGTGGGCATTGTAAAGCAAACAGTACTGCGCGCGTAAGCAAGCGGCGAGTATGAAGTTAAACTTCCTTGAGCGCGCGGTACTGTGCCGTATTGGGACTTCGCATTCCCAGAAGCGGACAGGCCTTTTCGTTTTCACTCCAACGCCGAAACGGTAAACTCAGCAAAGCGGTAATTTATGTGCCTTGAAGCGTTGCTGACCGACTGGCACGGAAATTGGCTAAGTGAGCAGGGAAGCGGTTTTTATAACAGCAGTCGAAGGTGACTGTGTACCCGGAGTTTTTATGGATAAACCTCGTGAAAAATCAGTGGCGCGCAATCGAAAGATTCGCCGCGCCGTTTACATAGTTTTGGCGTTGGGGGCGGTTGGAGTTATCAGCGTTGGGCTGGCCAGGCTGAAACCTGCCGCGCCAACGGTTGAGCGTTCGACGGTCATCATTGACACAGTCAAACGCGAGCTTTTTATTCGGAATGTTCATGGACTTGGAACTTTGGTTCCAGAAGAAATCGTTTGGATTCCCGCAGTGACCAGCGGAAAAGTTGAGAAGCGTTTGGTTCAGCCCGGAACTAATGTTTCGCCTGAAACCGTCATCTTTGAGTTGAGCAATCAGGAATTGCAGCAACAATTGATGGATGCCGAACTGCAATTGAAATCTGCCGAAGCCGAATTCACCAACAAGAAAGTTGATCTGGAAACTCAGTTGTTGAACCAGAAAGCTTCGGCTGCGACGGTCGAAGCCGATTACCAATCGGCCAAGATGGAAGCTGATTCTTACGCCCAATTGGTCAAAGACGGCTTGTATTCCGATTTGCAGTACAAACAGAAACTGACCAAATCCAACGAACTGGCGACGCGCAACGGGCTGGAAAAACAGCGCATTGCAATGACTACTGAAGCGATGAAGACTCAGTTGGCCGTTACGCAATCCACTCTGGATCAGCGACGTTCGCTGGTGGAATTGCGCCGCAAACAGGTTGCCGATCTTCGCATCCGCGCCGGGATGCATGGCGTGTTGCAGCAACTGGCTGTCGAAGTCGGTCAGCAGGTGACGCCGGGAACAAACCTGGCTCGCGTCTCGAACCCGGACAAGTTGAAAGCTCAGGTCAGAATCGCCGAAACGCAGTTGAAAGATATTCGCATCGGTTTGCCTGCGACGATTGACACTCGCAACGGAATCATTCCCGGCCACGTCATTCGTGTTGACCCTGCGGCTCTGAACGGCACGGTGACGGTTGATGTTTCGCTGGAAGCTGCCTTGCCGCCCGGAGCGCGTCCTGACATGAGCGTTGACGGCACGATTGAACTGGAGCGGTTGGAAAACGCGCTTCAAATTCAGCGCCCGACTTTCGGGCAGGAAAACAGCACCATCAAGCTTTTCAGGCTGGAAGCCGATGGACAGCACGCCGAATCCGTAGCCATAGAAATTGGCCGCACTTCGGTGACGACGGTCGAAATCGTCAAGGGATTGAAAGTCGGCGACAAAGTAATAGTCTCCGACACCTCGCAGTTGGGCGATAACGTAACCAGAATAAAATTGAATTGAGAACAGGTGATAGGTTGTAGGTGGTTGGTTGTAGATTCCATCTATCACCTGCCACCTACCACCAACCACCACGAAGGAGAACATAAATGAGCGAACCACTGTTGCGCTTGGATTCCGTAACGAAGGTTTTTTACACCGATGAAGTCGAAACTCACGCTTTGTCGGGGATTCACCTGGAGATTGGCAAGGGCGAATATGTTTCCATCGCCGGGCCTTCAGGTTGCGGCAAATCAACCCTGCTTTCGATTTTGGGCTTGCTTGATTCGCCCAGCGACGGAGGTTACAGCCTGAACGGAAAACCTGTTCAGGGCCTTTCTTTGAGCGACCGCGCTCGCATCCGTAACCGAGAAATTGGTTTCATTTTCCAGAGCTTCAATTTGATCGGCGATTTGTCGGTTTACGAAAACGTCGAACTGCCGCTGACTTATCGCGGCATGAGCAGCGCTGAACGAAAACAGCGAGTCAACGCCGCGCTCGAAAAAGTCGGCATGGCTCACCGGGCCAAACATCTGCCTTCTCAACTTTCCGGCGGTCAGCAACAGCGTGTTGCGGTTGCCCGCGCAGTCGTCGGCGATCCGTTGATCCTGCTTGCCGACGAACCTACCGGAAACCTGGATTCGGTCAATGGCGATGCGGTGATGGAATTGTTGCGCGAACTTCATCGAAACGGCGCGACGATTTGCATGGTCACTCACGATCAAAGATTTGCCCGCCACGCCGACCGCACGATTCATATTTTCGACGGACGTGTTGTCGAAGAAGAATCGGTCAATCACTAAAAAAACTCCACTGAATCCAACTCAACCGCCCAGGCACCGGTGCCACAGGAAAGGCAAGGCTTATGAATCGCTTTTACTGTGACACCGGTGTTCAGTGGTTGGGCAAGCTTGGCCGTCTGCGCGCAAATCATCAAAATTCTGAAACTTCACATTGCGCAAATTCACTAACAAGACGCGCCGTATAAACGATCACCGAAAACACGCTCATAAAATCGCACGAAGCCCGGTTTAAGAAACTGCACTCTTGTTCCGTGCTTTCTACGTGTTTCATTGTGGACGATCAATTCACCTACCTGGAGGAAACAATGGAAACTTTGCTGCAAGATTTGCGATTCGGTTTTCGCACTTTGATCAAAAGCCCTGGCTTTGCCATTGTCGCCTTGCTGACTTTGGCTCTGGGCATCGGAGCCAACAGCGCCATTTTCAGCGTCATCAACGCCATTCTGCTGCGCCCGCTGGCGTACAAAAATCCCGATCAGTTGGTGTTGATCAATCACAACTATCAGAAGATCAATTTGAAGGCGTCGGTTTCCGCTTTCGGTTACGCGCATTACCGTGACAACGCCAAGTCGTTTGAAAGCATTGCCGCGTTGACCGGATGGCCTGCGAACCTGACCGGCGAAGGCGAGCCAGAGCGTTTGACCGGGCAAACAGTGACAGCCAATTTCTTTGAGTTGCTGGGCGCAAGTGCAGCAATGGGGCGAACGTTCGCTGTTGGTGAAGATTCAGAAGGCAAAAACCGCGTCGTCGTTTTAAGCCATGGTTTCTGGCAACGACGATTCGCTGGCGACAAAAGCATTCTGAACAAAACCTTGTCGCTGAACGGCGAAAACTACACCGTCGTCGGCGTCATGCCTCCTAGCTTTCAATATGGCCGCGAGGTCGGGATGATCGTTGATCTGTGGGCGCCTATTGTCTTTACACCGGATCAGCTTTCCTCAAACAGTTTGACCAGCGAATTTCTGACTGTGATGGGACGGCTGCGCACTGGAGTTTCTCAGGAACAAGCCCAGGCCGAAATGAAAAACATCGCTTCGAATTTGCGTCAGCAATACATGCAGGGAGCCGACGCGACCAACTGGGATTTGATGCTGACTTCATTTCGGCAATTTGTCGTCGGCGACATCAGCACGATGTTGTGGATTGTCATGTTGGTCGTCGGTTTTGTTCTGCTGATTGCCTGCGCCAATGTAGCCAATTTGTTGCTGGCTCGTGCGGCTGCCAGGCAAAAAGAAATAGCCGTTCGCACCGCGCTCGGAGCCGGACGCTGGCGAATCATTCGTCAGTTGTTGACTGAAAGTATGCTGCTGTCTGTCGTCGGCGGAGCCTTCGGTTTGCTGATTGGTTATTGGGGCGTCAAGGCGTTGATTTCGCTGAACGCCGATAAAATTCCGCGCGCCAGTGAAATCAGTCTGGATTGGAAGGTAATGCTGTTTACCTTTGGAGTTTCGATTGTAACTGGCATTTTGTTTGGCATCGTCCCGGCTCTGCAAACTACCAAAGCTGATCTGCACGAAACTTTGAAAGAAGGCGGACGCAGCGGTTCCGGCGCCACCAAACAATGGATTCGCAGTTCGCTGGTCGTTGTAGAAATTGCTTTGGCGTTGGCCGTTCTGGTCGGAGCTGGCCTGCTGGTCAAAAGCTTTCTGCATGTCCAGCAAATCAATCCGGGCTTCAATCCCGAAGGTTTGCTGACGATGCAACTGGCGCTGCCCGCGACGAAATACAGCGAAGCTCCGCAACGCGCCAACTTTTACAAACAGGTCATCAACGACGTTCGCTCGCTGCCTGGAGTTCAATCGGTCGGAGCCATTTCCGTTCTGCCTTTAAGCGGTGGCGGTTCCAGCGGCAGTTTCAGAATTGAAGGCCGCGACGTTCCGCAAAATCAATCCTTGCCTCACGGAGCGCGCTGGGCCGCGACGCCGGATTATTACAAGACGATGGGTATTCCGCTGATTCGCGGTCGTTATTTTGAAGACCGCGACACCGCCGAAAGTCTGCCGGTGACAATCATTGACGAGTCTTTGGCGCAAAAGTATTGGCCGAACGAAGACCCTGTCGGCAAACGCATCAGCTTTGAAGGCGCTCCGACCGGTCGCATCTGGCGAGAAATCGTAGGCATAGTCGGCCACGTCAAACACACCGACCTGGAAGGGGAATCGCGCGCGCAGTATTACATTCCTCATCAGCAACGATCGCAGGCAGGCATGGCCCTGGTTATTCGCACCCCGAATGATCCGAATAGCCTGGTCAATGACTCAGCGGCGATTTGCCCTGCTGTTGATATGCATCTTCGCTTGTCTGGCGTTGCTGTTGTCGGCGATTGGTTTGTATGGAGTGATGGCTTATTCGGTGACTCAGCGAACGCACGAACTTGGTTTGCGAATGGCGCTTGGCGCGCAGGCGTCCGACGTTCTCAAACTGGTGGTGAAGCAGGGAATGTTGCTGGCCGTGGTTGGGCTGGGACTTGGTGTGGTTGGGGCAATTTTCCTGAGCCGGTTGATGAAGACAATGCTCTTTAACGTCAGTGCGACTGACCCATTGGTGTTCGTGGCCATTGCGTTGACACTAACCGCCGTAGCCCTTTTGGCTTGCTTCGTCCCGGCTAGACGAGCGACCAAAGTTGATCCGATGGTCGCGCTTCGCTACGAGTAAAGCCTGGAATGATAAAAAAAGGCCGCTCAGTCAAGGTTTCAAAACCTGACTGTGCGGCCTTTTTTATTTATGATTTTTAGATGATCGGTTTAAGCCGCCATCTTCTTTGCTTTGGCTTTTTTGCCCGCCAGTGCGTCGTCAATCATCTGTTCAACCTCTTCGATTGAAAGTTTGGTGACGTGTGCGATTTCTTTGATTATCAGGTAACGGGCGCGAGACATTGTCTGCTGCTCTTCAGGAGAAAGTGTCTTGGACTTGCTCAGCTTCGCCATCGTTTTTAGAGAATCGGCAACTTCGTAAATTTCGCCGGTTGCCATTCTTTCAGCATTTTTGGCGTTGCGTTTGCGATGGTCGGTCGCCACTTCAATGTCTTTGCCCAGAAATTTCAAAAGCTTGGGAATGTCTTCCTTCTCAATCAGCTTTCGGACTCCGACTTCTTCGGCTTTATTGACCGGAACCATTACAGTTGTCGTTTCTTGATGATCTAAAGGTTTGAGGGCGTATAGTTTAACGCTCGTATCTCCAACCGATTGTTCAATTATTCCAGCGATACGGCAGATGCCGAGTCGTGGGTAAATCACTTTGTTGCCTTCTCTGAATGCCAATGCCGTTCTCCTTGTAACGATGTAACTTTAAGATGGCCGGGAGTATAGCACGGATCGCTGTTTTCTGAGCCAATCTGAGTCAGATTTTCCTTCTGTACGGTCTTAGTTCGCTAAATGGTGACTTGAAAGGAGTCAGGAGGCTGGATTGATATTGGAGTGACCTATTTTGTTGCGCTTTATCGCCGACGTTGGCCTATGTTTTCAGTTCCAAAAGATCCTATGCCTTTCAAAGTGAAGGCGAAAACGATACGGTTCTCTTCTCGGAAGCCGGCGTTGAATCGGATGGTCTGGACATTCAGGCTGCAACAATCCCAGGCCCAGCCGGTGCTGGTGGTCAGATTGACCAGTTTGCGGTCGCGCAAGCCGCCGTTGAAAAGTTTGTCGCGCAAATCGTAGCTGATGGTAAAACCGCCGTAAGGCCCCTTGGCCGGATTGCCCACAAAAGCGGAAATGTCCATCTGATTGCCGGGCAGTGTAGATGGATCGAACTTGAACTGATCAACAGCTATGCGGCGAGTGTAAAACCATGATTGGCTGATGGAAAAAATGCCTTTTGCCAGTCCCGCGCCGAAGATGAAATCGCGCAGGTCGTGAAACTTGGTGTCGTAATTCAATCGCACATCGGCAAAGATTGTTTGCGTCGGTCGCAGCCTGGCTTTGATGTTAATTGGCGATACGTCCCGCCTTAGTGCGCCGAAAGAGAATCCACCCAAAGTGTTGATGGGAAAGAACTGATTACGTTCACCTTCGCGCAGAGCGCCGCCGAAAGTCGGATCGAAGAAGTATTTTTGCGTCAGCGTCAGGTTCAAAAACTCGTGCGTTTGGGGAGCCTGGCCTTCGCCGGGTGACCGTTTGACCAGAAAGCTGTTGCTGATGCCATAAGCGATTTCGTTTGTTTCGGCAATCACGTCGCGTTCGTCAACACGTAACGTGCGGTCAAATTCATCAATGCCTTCAATGCGGCGGTATTCCACAAACGGTTCAATGATGTGTTTGAACCAGGCCGTGCCGTCGTTGTGACGGAAAACTTTGGCCACGGCTGTCGGGCGCACATCTACCTGTAAATCAGCGTAGTTACGAAACAGGTTTTGACCGGTGACCTGACGGCTAACTGGATCAAGGCTGTCGCTGTAAAACGTGGAGCGCAGTCCCAGACTAGGCGTGACTGTGAATCCGGCAAAAGATTTCAGCGGGAAAGTCACACGCGGCGCGAAATCCAGTCGCTGAACCACCGATGGAGTTTTCAATTTGAACTGATCCGCCGAAGTCTCGCTGCGGCGAACGCCTTCCAGCGCGTAATCAAAAGAAAATAAACACGGCAGGCTTTCGGAAATCTGAGTTGCGCGTTTGTTCAGTTCTACGCTGGGGAATTTGCGGACTTTGACGATCTGGTCAGAGACGAAATTTCCGTTCTTGTCGAATTCGCCGATGAATGAGCTTTGTTCGCCGAACTGTGCGTTGAAGCTGAACGACCGCCAGTTTTTGTTGAGGTAAAACAGCGACCGTTCTTCGGGCGAAATAGCCGACAGGATGTTGTCGGAAAAAATCTGGCGGAACTGGAATGACGAAGTGATGTTCACGTCTGCGACAGCGACGAATCCGTTTTTGAAATTGTGAACGGCCTCGGCGTAAAAACTGCTGCCGCCTTGCTTCGGCCCTTTTTCGCCAAACAGCCTGTCCAAAACCAGAAACGAACCGAAGTTGATGTGCGAGGTTTCGTTCGTTCGCGCTCGGAAATCGAAGCCTAGCCCTATGCCGCGTTTGCTGAAAATGTCAGTTCGCACCAGCACGTCGGCGCTTTGCCCCAGAGTTTGGTAATAAGCCAAATGCAGCGTCCGCCCTTTGATCGAAGACGAACCGGAACTTGGCAGCAGGAAACCCGAAGACCGGTCTTTTTTGCTGATTGAAATCGAAGCGTAAGGCAGGTAAAACACCGGGACGTTTTTGATTCGCAGCAGCGCGTTATAAACCGTAGCTTTGTGATCCATGCGAATGCGCGCGCGTTTGGCGGTGAACATCCATTTCGGCACTGCTTCCTGACAAGCCGTCAGTTTGGCGTTTTCCAGCGTGTAAGTTTCGTTGCCGACTTTATCGGCCCGGCTGGCGTCAATGACCAAAGTCGTTCCGTCGCGGGTGGCATTGGTGAAAGCTGTCGGATTGGTGATCGTCCCGCGTTTGGTTTTGTAATTCAGCTCGATTCGGTCGGCGGTGATGCGCTGGCCTTGCTGTTCAAAATATACGTTGCCTTCAGCCAGCAAATCGTTGGTGATTGTGTTGTAAGTTGCGCGGTCAGCGATAACCAGAACATCGCCGTAAGCGATCTGGGCGTTTCCGGTCATCAATACGATTTCGCCCCTTTCGCCAATGGCTTCCTGTTTTTCGGAAATGAAGGTTACGTCCTGGGCATTGCCGGGTTCGATTTGTGTGACGATGGTCAGTTGAGTCGGCTTGGTTTGCCCCACTGATTTTGCCTGGTCGGCAGCGACTCCAATTGGATTGGTGACTTTCTTATCAGGATCGGTTTGCTGGGCAGAAACGTTTATTGAACCTGTCAGGCAAATCAGCCATAGGCATAGTGCGATTCTGCTGAGAGTCTTGCTTGGAAATTGCATCAAAATCGTTGGGGAATTTACGGGTCAGGCGATTCGGCGCAAGCCAACTGTTGCGGCAAAGATGCGGTCGTAAAGTTGAGTTGGAACTTCGACCTTCTCAGGTTCTTCCAAAGATTCGCGCACGCCTTTGACCAGTCGGCGGCAATCTCCACAGACGGCGAAATGTTCGTTGAATATGGTTTCGTAGGTATTTTCTATGTTGCCTTCGAAGTAATCCGAAATCAGCGCATCCAGAGTCCGGCAACTGAGCATTTCGCCCGCCGTTGTCGCATTGATGATGCGCTGTTCGACTTCGGCAAAGGCCGCGACCGTGCCGACTGTGCCAATTGTGCTTGATTCGCGCATGGCGTAACAGGCGTCCAGCACTTCGCGCACGTCGTTGAAAGTTTGATGGCAGGGTCGGCAAGCCAGCAAGTGTTCGCAAAAAGTGCGTCGCACCGGCCTGGCCAGACCACATTCGAGATAGTCGCTGATTAAGTCCTCAAATTGCAGACATTCCATTCGTGAATTCTCTCCGTAAAACTTTGGTGAGATCGGTTAGACGGGGCGGATTGTAGTTGGGCATCCATGCTATTTCAAGCAACCCACAAGGTCGGCTTTTGACACGATGAATTGCCATAACTATCATCCCGCCTTCTTCGATCAAGCAATTCATTCCTTCATAAAACAGGAGACAAACCGATGAGTGTTTATGACAGCAACGCTTTGATGAGTTTCAAAGCAGCCGCGCGCGAATTTGATGTTCCGGTGGTGACGCTGGAACTGGCAGTGGCTGGCGGCTCGCTTCGATCTATCGAACAAGACGGGGCGAAATGGCTTCGACGCCATAATGTCGAACAATTCGTCAAACGCACGATCAAACAAGGCGCAGGCAATAAAGTTGTGACGCGCATCAATCGCTGAAATGGTGGCTGGTTATTGGTGGTTGGTTGTTAGTTAGCAATATCAACTACCGACCACCAACCACCAACCACCGACCACCATTTATGAAAAATCGCATTTCCCAAAAAGCCTCCAGCTTCACCGAATCAGTCATACGCGACATGACCCGGCAGGCGAACTTGTATGGTGCAGTCAATTTGTCGCAAGGGTTCCCGGACTTCCCCGCGCCTGCCGACATCAAACGCGCCGCCTGTGAAGCCATCGAAGCCGACATTAACCAATACGCCATCACCTGGGGAGCGAAACGCTTTCGAGATGCGATTGCCGCCAAAACGAAATGGCATTTGGGGTTGGACGTTGATCCAGACCGCGAAGTCGTTGTCACCTGCGGTTCGACCGAATCAATGATCGCTACGATGCTGGCGGTGATTGATCCCGGCGAAGAGGTCATAGTCTTTGAGCCGTACTATGAAAATTACGGGCCGGACGTGATTCTGTCAGGAGCGGTCATGCGCTACGTGACACTGCATGCGCCGAATGAAACTTCGCCAGTCTGGCATTTCGACCGCGACGAATTGCGCGCGGCA
>JBGAPB010000160.1:0-13769 GCA_044221525.1 Blastocatellia bacterium
CGGGCTCAATAACGACGACCGCGAAGTCATCTTTTATTGCGGCAGCGGCTGGCGGTCTAGCCTGGCGTTTCTGTACGCCTGGACGATGGGCTACAAACGCATTCGCAACTATTCCGACGGCTGGGCCGGTTGGAGCACAAACTACATTGCCGACGACAACGCCAAAGGCGGCACTCCGGGTTGGCGACAGGAGCGAACAGTCAACCCAATTGAGTTGGAGCAAAATGGAAGTCGCTGACTGCGGCTTGTGAGTTGAAACGGTTTCTCGTAAAACAGCGGCCATGAATTCTGAGACAAAGTATGGATTGATTGCGGGCAACGGACGATTCCCGTTTCTGGTGTTGGAAGGCGCGCGCGCTGAAGGCGTCGAAATGGCCGTCGCCGCCATCAAGGAAGAAACCGATTCAAGCATTGAACCGCTGGCGCGCGTCGTCGAATGGATCAGCGTCGGCCATCTGAACAAGCTGATCAAATTCTTCAAGCGGGAAGGCGTGACGCACGCAATTATGGCTGGGCAGGTCAAACACGTGCAGATTTTCAAGCTCAATGCCCTGCCCGATTTGCGCATGGCGAAGATGCTGGCTCGGTTGAAACGCCGCAACACCGACGCGCTGATCGGAGCCGTCTGTGATGAATTGGAATCCGAAGGCATCAAGTTGGTGGATTCGACAACGTTTTTGCAGCCCTTGCTGGCTCGCGCCGGAGTGCTGACCAAACGCTCGCCTGACAAAAACGAACTGGCCGACATTGAATACGGCTTGCACGTGGCGACGGAGCTTGCGCGGTTGGATTTAGGCCAAACCATCGTCGTCAAAAATCAGGCGGTCGTCGCTTTGGAAGCGATGGAAGGAACCGACGCGACGATTCGCCGCGCTTCGGAATTGGTCAAAGGCCGCCCGCTGACCGTCATCAAAGTCGCCAAGCCGAATCAGGATATGCGCTTTGATGTGCCGGTGATTGGTCTGAACACGATGGCTACGCTGAAAGGATGCAACGTCACGGCAATGTCGCTGACCGCTGATAAAACTCTTATCTTCGACCGCGAAGAAACTCTGACCTTAGCCAATCAAAACAAAATCGCGATTGTCGGCAGATGACCTTCACGGTTTGGCGAACGGAGTGACGCGGTCAATGCTGGCTTTGATGTCGGCGTTACTGCGACCACCGGCTTCGTAAGCGTGGGTATAAGCTTCCAGCGCTTGCGGATAACGCCGCTGGTTTTCATAAACAAAACCCAGGTAATAAAGCGTGTTCGCATCGCCCGGATTTAGCTTGTCGGCATTGGCAAACATTTCAGCCGCGCGCGGCCAGGATTTGTTCTGAGCCAGCGCAAAACCCAGATTGAAATACAGTGCCGCGTTCGGAGTTTTTGTCCCTTCGACAGCTTTGGACAACATCGCTTCTGCCTGCGGATAACGTTTGGTCGCCAGATAAGCCCGACCAAGCAACTCTGCGGCGGCGGCATCGTCTTTCACGCTTTTCAGAGTCATGGCTACGCGCGTGGCTTCGTCATAAAGCGTCGAGGCTTTTTTCTCATCAGTTTGTTTTCCGGCATAGCTCAACAGAGATTCAGTCAGCAAACCCAGCATTTCGACGTTTTGAGGTTCGGCCACCAACCCCGCGCGCAAACTGGCAATGGCATCTGTCAGCTTGCCGGTGCGAAATTGCTGCACGCCCAGAAAGTAAAACGAATCGGCGTCTTTGGGATCAAGTTTGGAGGCTTTGCGAAATGCCTCGGCGGCTTCTTCGGGGCGATTCAGGTTGGAATAAACCACGCCTAGCAGATGAAAATTGACAGCTACGTTTGCCTGCGCTTTCGTCAGAGCGTCAAAGTAAGGCAACGCGCGGTCGAATTGATTCATTGCCAGATGTGATTGCCCAAGCGCGCGAAACAAGTCGGGGTCAAATCGGTTGTCCTTACGCTTTAACTCTAAAGCTTTTTCCAGCGGCTCGATGGCCGAAGCGTATTCCTTCAACTGGTAGTAAGACAGACCGACGTATTTCCAACTGTCGGGATGTTCGGGGAATTCGACCAGCACTTTTTGAAACTCTTCAATGGCTTCGCGGAACTGACCCTGCTTGTACAACGAAACTGCCCGCTCCCAATCAAACCCAGCGGCCATCGCCGAAATGGCAAAGGCTCCGAGCAAAGCTAAAACTAGAATTCTTTTCATAACCGATCCTTTTTTGATGATCGCACAAAACCGTGCTGTCGGTTGAACGCCTAATGTCTTTACAGTTTGCACGCCAAGCCTGCGACCGTCCAAAAATCGAAAGAGCCTGAGTTCGTCAGAATCTCAGGCTCTTTGAAATAATAGTTGTTGTGCGCTTTGGCAAGCGGCTTATTCTCAATTTATTACTCGTTTCCCAACTTCGCCTTCATCCTCTTCCTAGCCAGCAAAGCTCCAAGCCCGGCTCCGAACAAAAGCAGAGTTCCGGGTTCAGGAACTTGAGGCGGCGGCGGAGTTGCCGGCGGCGGCGTGGGCGTCACAGGCGCAATGGTTGCGGTTGGTTGCGGAATAATGATCGTCGGCGAAGGCTGAGGGTTTGAATCGCGATCCGGTCGGCACAGCACAGCGCATAAAACTCCACCGGCGATTATCGGCGGAACGATCCACCACAAAGCAGGGCCAGGGCCGCGAAAGGCTGCTGGAGCGATTGGTTCAACACAATTTTCTTCGCAAACAATTCCTGGGCCGTAACGAACGATTCGACCATCGGGCAATCGAACGAACTCAGGATGAGTCGCGCTTTCTTGCGCGGCTCCTGCTTGTTGTTGACCTTGCCCCTGGTCTTGCTGCTGATCGTTTGAGCGAACGGTTTTTGGCGATGAAGCCACGGTCGCAGTTTGCCTGCTTTGATCCTGGCGCAACTGTCGGTAAGTAATCGAATCGGCCAGAACGCTTTGTGCCAGAATCCCGCAGATCGCCAGGCAAGTTGCAAAACCACGCAGATGGGTAACGAATTTTCGAAAGAGTGACATATTTAACTCTGCCTGTTTTTGGAAAGCCGGGGAATGTTTTGGGCGCTTAACTTCCCGGCCACTACTAATTGATGGAGGGCATTATAGAAGCAACTCTATATTGTGGCAATCGCATTGTGCGCTGACGTTTTGCGGGTTATTCGCTTTCTTCCCTGACGCCACCTGAAGCCTGACAAACGTAACATTCCGGTTTCACCTTCATCATCCATTCATAAGCCGCCGTGATTTCAGTTATGAAGCTTTCCACCTGATCGGCTTTGACCAAATTGACTGTGCATCCGCCGAAGCCGCCGCCGGTCATTCGCGCGCCGTAAACTCCGTTCGAGCGTGCGGCGATTTCAACCAGCGAATCCAGTTCGCGGCAACTGACCTGATAATCTTCACGCAGGCTTTCGTGCGAGGCATTCATTAACTTTCCGAACCGGGTCAGGTTTCCAAATTTCAAGGCTTCGACAGCGGCCAGGGTACGCGCGTTTTCAGTGACAACGTGATTGGCTCTGCGGCGAATGATTTCAGGCAATGCGTCTGCCCATAGATCGAACTCCTCCAATTCGACATCACGCAACGATTGAATCCCAGGCAAATGGCCAGACAGTCGCCGCACGGCTTCTTCGCATTCGGCTCGGCGCTGATTGTATTGGCTTTCGGCCAGATCGTGTTTGACCATCGAATTGACCACAACAACCCGGGCATCGCTGAGGTCAATCGGCACGGTCTCGTACTCCAGGCTGCGACAATCAATCATCAACGCCTTGGCTTCCTGGCCCAGACAGGCGATGAATTGATCCATCACTCCGCATTGAGTCCCCGCAAATTCCTGCTCCGCTCTTTGTCCGGCCAAAGCCAAACGCACCAGATCAATCGCCGAATGAATCGCCGAGTGATCTGAGATTTTCAACAAGCCGAAACCTACGGCAATTTCCAGCGCAGCCGAAGAGCTTAAGCCTGCCCCAAGCGGCACGTCGCTGGAAATCAGCATATCGGCTCCCTGCAGATTGAACCCATCGCGCAATAAACAGGCGGCAATTCCGCGAACGTGATTTGCCCAGTCGTTGGCGGGTTTCAGATCGGCACTGAGTTCAAATTCAATTTGATCGTCAAAAGCGGTTGAAACACAACGAATCTTCCGATCATTTCGTGGAGCCAGGGTTACGTAAGTTCGCCGGTTTATGGCCATCGGCAACACGAAACCTTCGTTGTAATCAGTGTGTTCCCCAATCAAATTGACTCTGCCGGGCGCTGAAAACAAGCGCGGCTCGTTGTCGTAAAGTTGGCGAAACTGCTGCCGTAAATCCTGAAAATTCATCATTGTCATTCAAGCTTTTAACATTCAAGCAAAAGCATTTCTCATACCTGAATCCACAAGAGGGGAAACACAAAAGCACCAGGCTAGACAGATTCTGACCGCCTTTGCAGGCATCGGCTTTTTCCTGTATGACCTGGAATTCGAGGCTGGGGCAAACTTACCACACGCCATGACCAAAAATCGAATTTTTAGTCGAATAAGCTGTTTGATCTGATTGGTTTAGCCTTCTATTCTTTCTACGAAATTGGTTTCTTGTTCTTAAAGTCTATATCATCGCCGCCGCATTCAAAGGTTGAGGCAAGTTTATGGAAATTCTTCAGGTCACAGCTCTGACGTTTTATCTGGGTGCAGTTATTTACTCAGTTTACGTCTTTGCCACAAAAGCCGTTCGGCCAGACCGCGAACTGCAACTAATAATCTGGTTGGGTTTTATCACTCACACAGCAGCGATTCTGGCAGGTTGGCAAAGAGCCGGGCACTTCCCAATCGTAAACCCGCGCGAAGTCAGCTCTTTCATCGCCTGGGCAATTGTCGTTTACTTTTTAGCGGCCAGTCGCCGTTACCAAAGCCGCGCGCTGCCTGTTTTTCTGCTGCCGTTGGTTTATCTGTTCGCGCTGATTTCGATGATCCTGCCGGATTCTTCGCAATCGCTGCCGACCGAGCTGGAAGGCGCGATTACAGCCAGCACGGCCACCAAAGTCATCTTTCCAATTCACGTCACGCTGGTCATTTTTTCTTACGCGGCGTTTGTTGTCACTTTTGTCTGCGGACTGATGTATCTGATCCAGGAACGCGAACTGAAAACCAAGCGCTTTGGGGCGGCTTTTCAGCGATTACCCGCTTTGAACACTTGCGACGAAATCGGTTATCGGTCGTTGACAGTTGGTTTTGTGCTGCTGACTTTGGGAGTCGTGACAGGCATTTACTGGAATAACCAGCGCGACGGACGTTACTGGCACAACGATCCAAAAGAAGTAATGGCTTTGGTGACCTGGCTGGTTTACCTGTTCATCATGCATTACCGGTTGATGGCCGGATGGCGCGGACGCCGCGTCGCCTGGCTGTCAATCGCCGGTTTCGTAGTTGTCATGCTGACCTGGCTCGGCGCACGGGCGTTGGGCGGTTATCACGTTTTTGGGTAAATTTTGAATTCTGGATTTTGAATTGATCTTTTGATTCATAAATCCAAAACTCAAAATCCAAAATCAAGAATTCCAGTTTATGAGTATTGTCGTAGTCGGAATCAATCATAAGACCGCGCCTGTGGAAATCCGCGAACGCCTGGCTTTTGCCGAATGGCGGCTTCCGGAGGCTTTGCAGTCGCTCGCCGATGGGCAAACAATCAGCGAGGCCGTCATCGTTTCAACCTGCAACCGTGTTGAAGTAATTGCGGCAACCAAAGGACAGGATGACGGCGAAAATCTGATTGCTCATTTACAACAGTTTCTGCATGTTTTTCACGGTTGCGAACTGGAAATGCTCACGCAGCATTGTTACAGCCACTATGACCTTGCGGCCATCAGCCATATTTTCCGAGTCACTTCATCGCTGGATTCGATGGTCGTCGGCGAGCCGCAAATCACCGGTCAGGTCAAAGAAGCTTTTCACAAGGCTCAGGAAACCGGCAGCGTGGCTCATACGCTGACACGTTTGATGAATCGCGCTTTTGCTGTTGCCAAACGAGTCCGAAACGAAACCGGCATCGGTTCGCATGCCGTTTCAATCAGCTATGTCGCTGTCGAACTGGCGCGTAAAGTTTTTGAGTCATTGAACGGCACGACGGTCATGCTGATTGGCGCAGGCGAAATGGCTGAACTGGCTGCGCGCCATTTGTTGAATTGCGGCGCAAGCAAAATTCTGGTTGCCAATCGAACTTACGAAAATGCCGTCAAGCTGGCCGAAGAAATGAACGGCGAAGCGGTTCATTTTGAAGATTTTGAACACCGAATGGCCGAAGCTGAAGTCGTTATTTGTTCAACGGGCGCGCCGAATTATTTGATTTCGCCAGCTCACGTCAAAAGCGCGCTGGCGACCAGGCATAATCGCCCGATGCTGATAGTGGATATTTCAGTGCCTCGCAATGTTGATCCGGCGATAAACCAACTGGACAACACCTTCGTTTTCGACGTTGACGACCTGGAATCTATCGCTCAATCCAATCTGGCCGAACGTACGCGCGAAGCGGAACGCGCCGAAATCATCATCAATCAAGAAACCAAACGCTTTGCAGCCGCATTGGCCGAGGGCGACATTAATGCAGTGATCGGAGCCTTTCGCCAGCAAGTCAATTCTCTGGCATTAGCCGAATTCAAACGAAGCCGAAAGCGGTTGGGCAATTTAAGCGAAGAACAGGAAGAAGCCCTGCACACTATGCTCAATGCCATCGTCAACAAATTTACTCAGCCTGTGATCAAACAACTGCGCGAGTCTGAAAATGGCCACTCGCCTTACCTTTCGGCCTGGCGAGAGGCCTATCACCACGACGAGGAAAAAGAATAGAAATCTGTTCCCGGCTATGGACAAGTCACAGCGATAACCGGAATTCTGATTTTGTATTCGGCGCTGAAGCTCAACGGGCGGGCGTTGCCGCCACTGTTGAATTCGCCTGTGTTGAATTGCGCCCCCATCAGCGGCATTAGGTCGTTTGACGAAGCGGAAAACCAGGCAGTCGAACCGGTCGGCACAAATTGGTTTATCGTTGTTGGCTGCAAACGAAAGGTCGCCATCGCGACATCGCTGAAACAGGTGGAGTTCAAATTGCCGGATGACGAAGCAACTTGCCCTGAACCGTTCTTGCTCCAGCCGGTAATTTGGACTGCGGCGCTGGGGATGGATGTGAAATCAGTCAGCGGCCGATAAATCGAAAGGACGGTCAAATTTGCTGCGCCGACCTGGCTGGACACACTGTCAAAAGCAATCTGTCCTGGCAAACGATCATAATTAACATCGTCAAAAATCATCTCTGCCACGCCATTCATATTGGTGACAGCTCCGTTTACACGCCTAGCCAGTGCAACCGCGGCAAGCGTGGAAGAATACGGGCTGGGCGTGTTGCTAGCCGTTTGTTTGACGACAACGTTACCGGTCAGCCAGTTGAATTGAGCCGGTTGCCCCTGCTGATTTGTTGCAACAGCCATCGCGTAACCTCTAACTCCGGGATCGAAATCGCTCATCAAAAAGCTGACCGTTTCCTGCGCAGCCAGGCAAAGCTGGATTTCAGTCGTCTGACACGTCGTTCCGCTAACTAAAAATAACCGTACATAACCCGCTGTAGTCGGATTCGTATTGGTAATGTTAATCGTCGAATTTTCGCGCGCTGGATTGCTGGCGTTCGACGTGTAGCGGTTGAAAAAAAGAACCGAACCAGGTTTTTGGTCGCCAATCACAGCCGCCGCTGACACAGCCAGCAGTTCCAGATCAACAACGACGAAGCCCGTCGGCAGACCTGTCACGATGGCGCTACGCGGAGTACTGATCTGACCGGCAGAAAGCGTCCAAAGAAACTTGTAGGCCGAAGGCTCCTGAGCCACTTTGGTCAAGTCTGCAATACCTACAGTCAAGGAAGTGTTCGGCAAAGGCTGGCCGCCGTTGGTCGAATTACCCGGCGGAACAAACGAAGCGATTGGCACAGCGGGCAATTGCAATTGGTTCAGATAGGCTTGCTGGAAGGTCAAAGTACTGGTCGAAACCAGTGTGTCTCCGCGCATCAAATGAACAGAAAGAACCGTTCCTGCCGGAACATCGAAGAAAATTGGAGATTGAATCAACAAGCTATAAGGTGCCGATGGTAATGGCGTCGTGGATTTAAGCGAGAAGTAATATGCATCAAGACCTTTATCAATAAACGCGGGGGAAGCGGTTCCAACCGTCCTGGTAAAAAACAGTATGGCTAAAAATGCCAAGCTAAAGAAAATCCTGGATGTAATCCGAATCATTTAAGCCTCCTTGGAAAAGTTCGTAATCCCGCTTTCAGCCAGCGCCCGGCCACAGCAGGCCCTTCACTTAAATGCGTCAGCACCTACCTTTAAGAATCAAAGCACAGGATTTCAAACAAACAATTTTTTTGCGTTTCGGAATAACTTTGCCGGAGATGGCGATTGTGGCCAGTGCCGTTTGTTCATAGGAACAACGGCAAGGCTTGGCCGAGAATGAAATCGGGGCTTCACTCGGCGAACTGTGAAACTATCGGAGAGACAGGTTCGTCAATGAGTCAAAGAAAGGATACGAGCGAAACAATAAAACCAACAAACAAAGCAGCAACCAAATTGCCCAGGCAATTTTCTTCAAAGCGGCAGACTACAACCATTCCTATTTAATGTTCAGCCGCCCCTTGTCTGTAAACGGCGACAAACGCTCATTCACCAAAATCCACTAAACCATGCTGCACGGCATAACGCACCAGTTCAGCGTTAGTTTTCATCTTCATTTTCACAAGTAAACGTGTTCTATAAGTGCTGACTGTTTTGACGCTCAAGGTCATGTCTTCAGCAATCTGCCCTATGGTTTTCCCTTGGGCGATTTTCCTTAGCACTTGAAACTCGCGCTCCGATAAACGCTCTGGGGAAGGGCGCGGGGAATCCGAGCTAATTTCCGACACCAATTGTTCAGCCAAACTTGAACTGATGTATTTGCCTCCGCTTATTACCTTGCGCAAAGCGCCTATTAGTTCCTCTGGGGCGCTTTCTTTTGTCAAGTATCCGGCAGCGCCAAGTTTCAGTGCGCGGAGCGCGAATTGATCTTCAGGATGCATGCTGAGTATGAGAATTGGCAATTTCGGCTGTGTCAGCTTTGCTTCCTGCAAAACCGCCAAACCGTTTTTGTCAGGCATGGTGATGTCCAACACGACAACGTCGCATTTATTGTCTTTTAGCAGGTCTAAGACTTCCTGGCCGTTTTTGGCTTCAGCCACAACTTCAAAATCTTGTTCGTCACTGATTATCTGTCGCAGCCCTCGTCGCACCACTGCATGATCATCTGCAATTAATATTTTAAACATTGGCATTCAGTTGATTAGGAGGGACTTCCACATTTGTTTGTGATCGAATCCCGCCAGTAATTGTTATCCGGGCTAAGTCGTATTCCCCATTTTTGTGTGTATCGGGGACGACAAAGCAATATTAGGCACCTTTATCCGGAACTGTATGAGTTCAATGGCAATGGGTTTGATGCCAATAGGGTTTAAGAGAAACAACGACCTCCCCTGTGCTAAAACAAACTCAGCCAGAATCAGATAAATCTACTCACAATTTGCATCGCTGATCGAGGTGGCAACTTAGGATACTAAATTTGCACCAATAGCAAAATGCCTATCGGTGTCTTTGCCTTGTGAGAATAAAATTTTTCCACACAATAAAACCAGGTTTGCTAATCTCGCATTTGCAAATCTAAAAATTTGGCTCGCTTGAGGAAAAATGGTTAAACACGATTACGGTATGGAAATTTACACTAACCCGCAGGAACTGGCTTGGGCGGCGGCGCTACGCTTTGCCGGGCTAGCCGAACAGTTCGTGCAAGAATCGGGAAAGTTTACAGTCGTGCTTTCAGGCGGCTCCACGCCAAAGGCCATGCTGTCGCTGCTGGCTGAAAAACCCTTTGCCGATTCCCTGCCCTGGCCATCCATCAAGTTTTTTTGGGGAGACGAACGCTGTGTCGCTCCCGACCACGCTGACAGTAATTTCAGGATGGCGACCGAAGCTTTGCTTAGCAAAATCCCTTTACCGCCTGAAAACGTCTTTCGTATCCACGCCGAGGATGAAGACCATAACCGCGCTGCGGAAAACTATTCGGCGGCTTTGCGGCAAGCTCTAAATTCTGAAGCCCCCCAATTCGATCTGGTGTTTTTAGGGATGGGAGCTGACGGCCACACTGCTTCACTGTTTCCAGGCACCGAGGCTTTGAAAGCTATGGATCGAATTGCTGTCCACAACTTCGTCGAAAAACTGGGCGCCTGGCGCATCACCTTGACCGCGCAAACTATCAATCAGGCTCGCAACGTCATCTTTCTTGTTGCCGGTGAAGACAAGGCCAAAACACTGAAAGAAGTGCTTGAAGGCGAACATCAGCCGGAAAAATTCCCAAGTCAGCTTATCAAACCCGTCAGCGGTTCATTGCTTTGGATGACAGATGAGGCTGCTGCAAGTTTGCTCAATGATGAAGGCGAATGACCGGTACTATACCAATCTCGTCGCCGTGATTTAGAATCACAGCGCATTCAATAAAAATTCCAAGAACATAACAAAGAGAGGTTACGGCTTATGCTGACTCGCCGCTTGCTACTTTTCTGCGCTGCTGTTGCTTTGAGCATTTTCAGCTTGCCGGCTGCTATCGCCAACAAATCCGATTCCGCCGACGAACGCGATGAAATTCTGAAAAAGATGGACAGTCGAGCCGATTACTTCGGCGATCTATCGCGCCGAATATGGGAATTTGCCGAAGTCGGTTACAAGGAAAACAACAGTTCTGCATTGTTGAAAGCCGAACTTCGGGCCGCTGGTTTCCAAATTCAGGAAAACGTGGCTGAAATTCCAACGGCTTTTGTGGCCACATTTGGACAGGGCAAACCGGTGATAGGAATTCTGGGCGAATACGATGCGCTGCCCGGTTTGTCCCAAGTCGCGTTCACTGCCGAAAAACGACCCCGCGTCGCCGGTGGAGCGGGTCACGGTTGCGGACATAATTTGTTCGGAACGGCTTCGGCTTTTGCCGCAATCACACTGAAAGATTATCTGACAGAAAAGAAAATCAGCGGCACGATCAAGTTTTACGGCACCCCGGCGGAAGAAGGCGGCGCAGCCAAAGTCTTTATGGCTCGCGCCGGAGCCTTTAGCGATCTGGACGTGGCGCTGGCCTGGCACCCAGGCGATGCCAACAGCGCCAGCCTGGGCAGCACTTTGGCCAACATCAATGCGAAGTTTCGGTTTTATGGGACGGCTTCTCACGCGGCAGGATCGCCTGAAAAAGGCAGGTCTGCACTAGATGCAGCTCTGTTGATGGCTCACGCAGTGGATATGATGCGCGAACACGTTCCGCAAACCACGCGGTTGCATTACATCATCACCAAAGGCGGCGAAGCTCCAAACGTCGTGCCGGATTTTGCCGAAGTTTATATGTACGCTCGCCATCCGAGCATGCCTGTGCTGGATGGCATCTGGTCGCGCGTCGTCAAATGCGCCGAAGCAGGCGCTCTGGGAACTGAAACCCGAATGGAGATGGACATTGTCGGCAGCGTCTTCAACGAATTGCCCAACGAACCTTTGGCCAGGGCGATTGACAAAAATCTGCGCCAGGTTGGCGGAGTTAATTACACGGTTGAAGAAAACGCTTTTGCCGAAAAACTGCGCCAGACATTTTCACTGGAAGGCGCATTGTCGCTGGGCAGTCAGGAACAGGTTCAGCAACTTGATAACGGCATGGGTCTGGGTTCGACTGATGTTTCAGACGTAAGCTGGGTCGTTCCGACCAGCGAATTTCGAGCGGCGACTTACGTTCCCGGAACCCCAGCGCACAGTTGGCAGGCGACTTCCTGTTCCGGCAGCAACATTGGTCGCAAAGGCCTGACCGTCGCGGCGAAGACTCTGACCTTGACCGCGATTGACCTGCTCAACGACCCGAAACTGGTCGAAGCGGCCAAAGCCGATTTCAACAAACGCAAAGCCGGTTACGAATACCGATCGCGCATTCCAGCCAATCAAAAACCCCCTCTAAATTATCGCGATAAGTAGACTTTGGTTCACCGCAAAATCCGGAAAAGGCACAGCAGCTTCATCAGTGTCTGTGCCTTTTGCGGTTAAGACTTTCGATTATCTGAACACTAAACCGAGCAGAGCAAAAAAACAGCATTTAGTCTTGTCAAAGCCTGGCCAAGTCACGGAAAGCTCCAATGCCAAATCTTCAATCAGTTTGGCTGACGCATATTTGCCGGTTACTATCCCGGCTCATTTAGTTATGGCGACTTACATTCGAACAAAAATCAGTCTCATCTTTCTTACGATTGTGCTGGCGGCGGGCGGCTGGCTTTATTTGCGCCAACCTGAGCCGGTTGAAATTGCCACTTACGTTCCTGAATCGGCGCTGGGTTTTCTGGAAATCAACAATCTGCCTAAGCTGATTGCCGACCTGACTTCGACACGAAGCTGGCAAAAGCTTGCGCCGGTTTATGGCGTTTCAGACAAGTTGGGTTTTCTGGCTCAAGCAGGAAAATTTAGTTGGCTGACCGGCCTGATAGGCTTAGGCGGAAACAGCGAGGCGGCGGTTTTCGCCAAGGCTCAAATTGCCGTCGTTATCACCGGCCTGGAAGCTCGCAGCGAAGCGATCAAACCCAGGTTTGCGCTGGTGGTTGTTTCTGCGGGTAACGAAAAATCTCTGCGCGCCGTGATGGAAAAACGGCTGCCTGAACTGGCCGCCAGTTTGCTGGGACAAACCACCAAACAAACCTCTGAACAATTCGGCACACCAATCACAGTTCATCGCTCCACCACCAGCCCGGACAAGGAATTGTTTTCGGCGCAAATCAACGACGCCTGGATTTTAGCCAACAACGCCGACTCGCTCAGCGATTGCCTGAACACGATTCAAAAACGTCAGGCTTCGATGGCCAACAACTTTTATCAGCAACAGGCTCGTCCGGCGATTGGAGCAAACGCAGCCGCTTTCGGATTCGTCACCGCCGAAGGCGCTAAACGATTGCTGCGGTTGGGGACTTATCTGGCTTCAAACGGAATCGTAGGCAAAGCGGCTCTGGCCGGAGCCGTCGGCGAAGTGTTCACGGAATTTTCCAGCCGAACCTGTGACGGACTGGCTTACAGCGCCAGCTTTGAAAATGGAGCTCCAGCGGCGGCGCGCGAAGTTCAGATTTACAATGTCGCCAAACCCAGCCAGACACTGGAAGAAATCGAACGAGCGATTTCGGCTCGCGTTGATGTGGCTCAAAGCTTTTTGCTGCATCAATTTGTCTTGGGAATGCGCGAAGCCGCTTTCGGCGCGAAATCTTCAGACCTGACCAACGCCGCCATCGGCGACGAAATCGCCAGCTTCAATCTGACAAAGGAACCCGCTGACCGTGTCTGGCTGATTGCCGCACGCGACCGCGCCATGCTGGCAAAACTTGGCGAAAACATTTTGACCCAGTTTCAGGATAAACGGATCGCCGACATCAAACGCGAAGATGTTTCTGGCTTCGAAATTTTGAACTCCAGCGAACCATCGCGCGGCTCGGCTGTTTTCATCGGCAACTTTCTGGCTCTGGGCAGGCGCGAACAATTGTTGCGCTTGATCGAATCGCAACAAAAGGGGCAAAACCTGAAAGCTTCGCCTCAGTTCGCGATAACCGCCAAACCAACGCCCAACGCGCCTTCGATCAGCTATGCTTCGATTGGGGAAGAAAGCAGCGAAATGATGATCGCCCTGGCCAGATTGACCGGGCTGGCAGTGATCCCCGCCAGCGTTCCGGTTCTGGATCAGTTGCCGCTGGCCGTCAGCGCG
>JBGAPB010000161.1:0-13518 GCA_044221525.1 Blastocatellia bacterium
GCCAGTTGCCCCAATTGCGCCAGCCGTTGGCGATTCATTCCAAACCGTCAAGTTTGATTCCACCTCGCCGAAAACTCATGACACGAATGATTCTGATGACTCAGATTCCGTGCTGACCAACTCAGGTCGAGTTAGATCGGGGTCACAAAGACTTTCTCGTGGTGGGCGCGTGCTGGATTCGCTGGCAGTGTTGCCGTTCAGCAACGCGGGTAGCGGCCAGGACATGGTTTATTTAAGCGAAGCGATTCCGGAAAGTTTGATTTTCAACCTGTCGCGTCTGCCTCAACTGCGTGTCAAAGCCTGGAGCACAGTAGCCCGTTATCGCAATCGCGATGCCGATGCCTGGGAAATTGGCTGCGAACTGGAAGCCAGCGCCGTTCTGAGCGCGCGTATTTACCAACTGGGCGACAATCTGGTGGTCAAAGCCGAGTTGGTGGACACCGGCGACGGTTCGCAAATCTGGGGCGCTCAATATCAGCGCAAGCTGGATGACCTGTTTTCAATCGAACAAGAACTGGCGCGGGAAATTTGCGACCACCTGAAGCTGAAGCTTAATGAAGAGCAGCGGGAACGTCTGACACGTCGTTACACCGAAAACGCCGAAGCCTATCAGCATTACTTGAAAGGTCGTTATTACTGGCATCAACGCTCAGGTCCAGGGTTGAAAAAAGCCATCGAGCATTTCAATGCGGCGATCAGGTTGGATGATGAATACGCGCTGGCTTACTCCGGCTTGGCCGATTGTTTCATCTTGCTCGGGGTTTACGGAGCCGCTCCTCCGCGAGTAATCATGCCGAAAGCCAAAGATGCTGCTGAAAGAGCATTGCAGATTGATGAAAATCTGGCTGATCCGCATGCGTCGCTTGGAGCTTTCCATTGCTGGTATACCTGGAATTGGGTGGAGGCCGAACGCGAGTTCAAGCGCGCCATTGAATTAAACCCATCCTATACCAATGGTTACCACTGGTACGGTTCGATCTTTCTGCTGGCAAGGAATCGTTTCGACGAAGCAATGGATATGGAGCGAAAAGCTTTGGAGCTTGAACCAATGACGCTGGTTATCCGGGCCAGTTTCACCTGGATCAATTATCAGGCTCATCGTTTTGAAGAAGCTGTCGCCAACGGTATGGAGGAAGTTGAAATTGACCCAAACTTTGCTCTGGGGCGATTTTATTTGGGAATCAGTCTGGCTCAACTGCATCGTTATGAAGAGGCAATTGAACATTTGAAACGGGCGGTTGAACTTTCAACCGGCGGGGCTTTGGTCAGAGCGGCCTTGGCGAACGTTTATGCTGTTGCGGGGTACAGGGAAGCGGCTGAAGAAATCCTGGCCGATCTGCAATCTTTTCCGACCAACAAAGATGTTTCGCCGTTCTTTCTGGCTTTGATTTACGCCGGTCTGGGAGATGCCGAACGCGCCCTGCAAATGTTGGAAGCCACCGCAGACGAGCGTTATTGCTGGGCCTCTTACCTAAAATCCGAGCCGGTGTTTGATGAATTACGAAAAGAAAAACGTTTTACCGACCTGCTGGAAAAGATGGGGTTGGCAGACTGACATATTGCCGCTAACATCTCGCCTCGGACATTTCCTGTCTGAATTATTGGAATAACTGGATCCCCGAACAAAACTCCAAACGCTGGTTCGTTGCCTTGCTGTCACAGACCATCTCAAATTACAGAGTCCTTTATCACATCGGCACCAGCCTGCTTGGCGAGGTCTATCTGGCCGAAGATGCCAAGCTTGGTCGAAAAGTCGCACTACTGTTTCTGCCTGAACAGTTTGCGCGCGACGCCGAACGTTTGCAGCGTTTGTCGCAGGAAGCCCGAATTATCTCCACGCTGAACCATCCGAACATAAGAATGATGTACGAGGTCAGTTCAGCCCAGATCAACGGGGAAAATCAATATTTCATTGCCAACGAATGGGTAGAAGGCCCGACCTTGCGCGAGCATCTGGCTTATACGCGAATGCGTGTAGAAGAGGTTTTGGACTTAAGCACGCAGATTGTCACAGGGTTGGCTGCGGCTCATGCCGCAGGAGTTTTGCACCGCGACCTGAAGCCGGAAAACGTGATGATTCGCCCGGATGGTTACGTCAAAATCCTGGATTTCGGGCTGGCCAAGTTAATCGAACAGGACACAATGCTGGTTGAATTGGACAGCAGAGATTCGATGCCGCCAGTTGCAAAAGAAGAAGCTCCGGCAAGTGACGACGCAGCTACGACTGAGATTCGAATTAGTGACAGTGGCGGAATTAGCACGTCATCAGGAGTCGGAAATGATCCGTATCGCACAAAACCGCTTGATGCTGTCGAAGCCGCCAAGCTTACGACTGCATTGAGCGCAAAAGATCGTTCGGCTGCGCGTTCGACCACGGGGCTGTGGTGGATGCCCGGCACAACAGGTTATCTGTCGCCTGAACAAATCCAGGGCGAAGCGATTGATGAGCGCAGCGATCTGTTCAGCCTGGGCGTCATTGTTTACGAAATGTGTACTGGGCGATTGCCGTTTGAAGGCCAGACGACGACCACTGTGCTCAGTTCGATTTTGCAGAATGCTCCGTTGCCGATTCGCCGTTCAATGCCCGATGCGCCGGAAGAATTGGAATGGATCGCCGCCAAGCTGCTGGCCAAAGAGCGCGACGAACGTTACCAGACTGCGCGCGAACTATTGAACGACTTGAAACGATTACGACATCGTCTGGAAGTTGAAGCCGAGCAGGCAAAGCAATTAGCGCACAGAAGTGACTCGATTGATGATTCTCTGCGTCGTAGCGGTCAGGGCAACCAAAGTTCAAAACAGCGTTCACTGGAAACCAAGGCCATCAGCACCGATTCAGGCAGGCAATCAGGGAGGGGAACCGAAGCCATTAGTGGGCGCTCTTCCGGTTCCACACGTCATTCGTCTGGAGCTTCGCGGGCTTTCAGCGATTCAATTGACTCCCTGGCTGTGTTGCCGCTGGCCAACATTGCCAACGACCCGAATGCCGAATATCTGAGCGACGGTATTACCGAAAGCGTCATCAACGCTTTGGCGCGTGTGCCGGGTTTGCGTGTGATGGCCCGCAGCACCGTTTTTCGTTTCAAAAACAAAAACTCAGACCCGTTGGAAGTCGGGCGCGAATTGCAGGTTCGGGCAGTTTTCGCTGGCCGGTTATTTCAACGTGGAGACGACATTGTTATCAAAGCCGAGCTGGTTGACGCCGAGGACGGGTCGCTGCTGTGGGCTGAACAGTATCAACGCAAACTGGGTAAAGCCGGTGACATTTTCGAACTGGAAAAAGACATTGCCAGGCAAATCTCGGAAGGGTTGCGACTCAAACTTGGAGGCGAGCAGAAAGAGAGATTGGCCAAGCAGCAGACCGTGAATCCGGAAGCTTACGAGCTTTATTTGAAGGGAAGGTTTTGCTGGAATCAGCGCAGCCCCGAAGGTCTGAAAAAAGGTGCGGAGTTTTTTATCCAAGCCGTCAGGAAAGACCCGAATTACGCGATGGCTTATGCAGGACTGGCTTCGTGTTACGCGTTTTTGAGCGTTTACCTGCTGCCTCCGCGCGAATTCATCCCAAAAGCCAGGATGGCTGTGACGAAGGCGCTGGAACTGGATAACCAGTTGGCCGAAGCGCACGCGGCTTATGCTTCGATTTTGTTTTGGTATGACTGGGAATTTGATCGTGCTGAAAAGGAATTTTTACGCGCCGCTGAATTGAACCCGAACCATTCAGAAGCTATTCAATGGCTGGCCTACCTTTACACATCTCAAGAGCGTTTTGACGAAGCATTCGAATTACTTCGTCAGTCACAATTGCTGGATCCGCTTTCCGTGCCTATTTCGGCCAGCTTTGGCGAACTGCTCTATTTTGCAGGGCGTTATGAAGAGTCGCTGACGCATTGCCACAAAACCCTTCAGATGGACGCTACTTTCGGCAAGGGACTTTACTACCAAACAATGTCCTGGATGGCGGTTGGCAAGTTTAACGAAGCGATTGGCTTTCTGAAATTCGCCATTGAAAATCGCCCGGAAGCCAAAGAACTGGCAACATTGGTGCTGGCAATTGCACTTGGAAAAGCCGGGCAAATTAATGCTGCGCGGCAAATTCTGGTCGAGATTGAAAAATATGGCGAGACGAATTACGTCCCGCCTTATTACCTGGCCCTGATTACAGCCAACATCGGTCACACTGACCGAGCTTTTTTCTGGCTGGAAAAAGCTTATCAGGAACGCAGCGGCTGGATGCCGTGGATCAAGCTGGAACCGTTGCTGTCAGGTTTGCGAACCGATGCGCGCTTCAGCGATTTGCTGCGGCGCATCGGCTTGAACCCATAAGCTTTTATGGACGATTGGCCAGCGACGAACGAACCAGCGCCAATGTTTCTTCCAATTCCTTGCCGGTGATTTCCAAACGTGGTGGACGCACACGGGCGCTTCCCATTCCGACTTCCTGCTGAACCAATTTGATGAGTTGAACGAACTTCGGCACGCAATCCAGTCTCAGCAGCGGCAGAAACCAGTTGTACAGCTTCAAGGCTTTTTCGGTCTCGCCATTCATCGCCAAATTGAACAGGTCAACGGATTCTTTCGGTAGAGCATTGACCAATCCGGCGATCCAGCCGACCGCGCCTACGCCAATGGCTTCGACAATGCCGTCGTCAACTCCGACCAGAATCGCCAAACGATCTCCAACTAAAGCTCGAATGCCAGTCACTCGCCTAGTGTCTGCGCTGGATTCTTTGACCGAATGAAAGTTTTCGTGTTCGGCAGCCAGTTCCTGAATCTGCTCTGGCACGAAGTCAGTGCCATAAGCAATCGGGTTGTTGTAAAGCATGCAGGACAGCTTCGTGGCTTTGAACACTTCGGCAACGTGATACTTCATTTCGCGCCAATCGCCTTTGTACACGTAAGGCGGCAACACCATCAGCCCCTGACAGCCTTTGTCCGCAGCCATTTTCGCCTGTTCGATGGCTTCGGCGGTGCTCAGCGCGGAGATGGCTCCGACAACTGGTTTATCGCCGGAAGCTTTGACGATGGTGCCCCACAGCTCGCCGCGTTCGGCAAAAGTCAGCGTGTTGCCTTCGCCAAGTGAACCCGGTGCGACCATTCCGGTGCAGCCGTTGTCCAGCATCCAGCGAACGTGTTTGGCAACGAAGCCGTGGTCAATGCTCAGGTCTTCGTTGAAGCCAGTTGTAATTGCGGGCATAACGCCCTTCCAAATCATAGTCATAATTTTTTAGTTCCTTTTCTTTTCCCACGAAGCCACACGAAGAGGACACGAAGAAAATCAGGACAGGGTTAACAAGATAGGTTTCAGAATTGACAGGATTGATTCTTGATCCTGCTCGTCCTGAAAAAATCTTGTGCATCCTGTTGAAAGACTTCGTGCTTTCTTTGTGTGGCTTTGTGGGAGAATCATTTATTACTGAGTTAGATTTTCCAGCCGAGCAGGAAAGATCGGCGGTCGCACCGATTCCATTCCCCAGCCAAATAAAAATTCTGTCGCCGAGCCACAGATGCGTCCCTGGCACGGCCCCATTCCGCAACGAGTTTGCAGCTTGGCTTCGCGCCAGGATTGCTGTTTTCCCAGTTGTTCAAAGCTGACATCTTCGCAGCGGCAGACCAGGGTCTCAGCCGTCGGCAACGCCCGAAGTTCTTCGCGCAACGCAAAGGTTCGGTTCAGGACTTCAGCAAATCGAAGATGTTTTGAGCGTTCGGCAAACAGTTTTCCTGCCTCATCTTGGCGACCAGTAGCCGCAAAACCGGCAATCTCACCTTCGACCAGTGAAAGCTCCAAGCCGCCAATGCCTGTGGCTTCGCCAGCGCAGAACACGCGAGGAAAAGAAGTTTGCTGATATTCATTGACCGTCACTGCGCCGTGTTCAATCGTGCAACCCAGCATCGCGGCGAGTTCTACATTTGGTGTCAGATAAAATCCACAAGCCAGATAATCGCATTCGACATCCCAAACTTTGTTGCCGCGCCGCAAGGTAATGGATTCCAACTTGTCGTCGCCTTTTGCCGCTATAGGCCAGCAGCCGGGCAAGTAGGGAACTCCGGCCAGTTCTTTTTTCAAGCCAATTGCTTGAGCAATTTTCGATGGCTGGCTGAGCAAGGCAGCGCCGAACCTAAGCAAGCGCTTCCAACCCGCCTGTTCGGTGATGAGTAAAATTTCGGCTCCACGTTTTTTCAAATACGCCGCAACTGCCATCAACAGCGGGCCACTGCCAGCAACAACAATTCGTTTTCCCACGACCGGGTAGCCGGATTTTGCCAATGCCTGTAAGCCACCAGCGCCGGTCACTCCCGGCAACGTCCAGCCGGGAAAAGGCAAAAAGCGTTCGCGTGCTCCCGTCGCCAGAATCAGTTTTTCATATCGAAGATTGCACACGCCTTCCGGCGTTTCAGCCAGCAAGTGACCCGCTTCGGGCTGAGCAAAAATCCTTGCGGCGTGAACGAAGTTGACGTTGACGGATTTCAACCGCTCGAACCACTCGCGCGCTTCCGGCGAACTCGGCCTGGCTTGGTCGCCACGCCAGATTTGTCCGCCCGGCGAAGCCGGAGTCGGATTGTCGTCCACCACGCAAACACTCTTGCCGCTTTGTGCTGCGCGATAAGCCGCAGCGATTCCGGCGGGGCCAGCGCCGATGATTAACACCTCGCAAGTGTGCGTTTGGTGGTTGGTGTTTGGTGGTCGGTGGGCGGTGGGTAATCTGCAATCTGTGACGACGTTTTGTCTGGCAGTTGCTGGAATCTGGCAACTGCGGCTGTGAGCCTGGTCGTTGATCGTCACTCGGCATTCAAAGCAGATTCCCATCCCGCAGAGTGGCGCGCGCGCTTCGCCAGTGACCGAACGACGAAAAGCGGAAGAATTCTTATCCACGAAGTCACACGAAGGTTCACGAAGAAGATCAGAATCATTCCTGCCTTCCTTCGTGTTTTCTTCGTGTGCCTTCGTGGATGAAAAAGATTCCTGAGCAACGGCAATGGCGGTCGAAACCATGCTTCCGGCTGGAACAGTTACAGATGAGCCGTTGACTTGCAGAGTAATTGGCTCAGGCATGGGAATCCTCCTTCATCGAACGCGAAGGCAGGTACGGTTCAATTGGAATTGCCGGAGTTCGCTGCAGCACTTGATCGGCAAGCAACTTGGCTGTGCCGAGTGAAGTTGTGATTCCCAACCCTTCGTGACCAGTCGCTAGATAAAGGTTTTCAACTGCGCTCGGCCCAATCAGCGGCAACTTGTCCGGCGTTGCTGCACGAAAGCCCGTCCACGTGCGAAGAACTGAAAGCCTGGCCAGTCGCGGCATGTATTCAATGGCTCGGTTAATCATTCTGGTCAGAATTGGCTGGTCAACTTGCTTATCTTCGACTCCGTACTGTCGTGACGAACCAATCAAGATTTGTCCTGTCTTGCGCGGCTGAGCATTGAACGCCACTGAATCTGTCGCAATAGAATGCGCGCTTTTCAAATACCCAAGCTCAATCAATTGATGACGAACAAAACCGGGGTAACGGTCGGTGATGACCAAATGGCCTTTGCGTTTCTGGACGTTGATGCCCGGTGTCAGTTCCGGCGCCCAACTGCCAGTTGCGTTGACAGTGAAGCCAGCAGCGATAAAGCTGCTGTCGCTGAGCCGAGCGCCTTTGCCGGTCAGTTCAACCACAGACTTCCCCTGAAAAACACTCGCGCCACGGGCTTGGGAGCGTTCGATAAAAAAACGCGCTCCGCATGGCGGATAGGTCACGCCGTCCTGTGGAACTCGCAAACCGCCAGCCAATCCCGCGCGCAAATTCGGCTCGGCTTCGGCCAGAGCTTTGGCGTCCAAAACTTCGGCGGGCAATCCGCGCTGTTGGTAAAACGCCTGCTTGCGGCGAACTTCGTCCATTTCTTCGTCGTCGGCTGCCACCCACATCGTGCCGCATTCAACGTATTCGGTGTCTTGGGGAAGTTCATCGGCGAGCGCGCGCCAGAGTTGTTGCGAGTAATTGGTCAGCGCAAATTGCGCTTCGGAATCGTCCATGACTGTAATGTGACCCATTCCAGCCGCCGTGGCTCCGCCGCCGATTTGACCGGATTCGATGACGGCGACGCGCAACCCTGCCTGAGCAAGTTCATCCGCGCAGGCTGCGCCGACTATGCCCGCGCCAACAATGACTGCGTCAAAAGTCATCAGCCGATTCCCCAACAGAACGGGTCGCGTTCATCCAGAATCAGAGTGGTTTCGGAATTGACGAAGGCGGAACCTTTTATGAATGGATGAATTTTGCCATCGGCGACCCTGACGCTGCCCTCAAAGACGCTGCCGACGATGCTTTCTTGTCGCCAGATTTGGCCTTCGGTAATTTTGCCATCGGCGTACAGGCAAGCGAGCTTGGCGCTGGTTCCGGTTCCGCACGGCGAACGGTCATAAGCCTTGCCGGGGCAGAGCACGAAATTTTTGCTGTCGGCAATTGCCGAAGCTCCAAACAACTCAATGTGGTCAATTTCCTGGCCGTCGTCGCCTGTGATGCCTTGTTCGGGCAGAGCTTGTCGAATCTTCCAGGTCAATTCAGTCAAGGTTTCGATATTGTCCAGCGTCAATTCCTGACCATGATCATTTACCAGAAAGAACCAGTTGCCGCCCCAGGCCACGTCGCCGATGATTGTACCGTGGCCTGGGACTTCAACTGCTGCTTGTTTGGCTGACCGGTAGCTGGGGACGTTGCCGACCGTGACTTCGCCGGATTTGTGCAGCGTCGCAGTCACCACACCCACTGGAGTTTCAATGCGATGTTCGCCGGGTTGAATGCGATTCATAAAGCTGAGCGTTGCCATCAATCCAATCGTGCCGTGTCCGCACATACCCAAATAACCGACGTTGTTGAAATAAATAACGCCCGCAACGCAGGTCGGATCAACCGGTTCGCACAGCAACGCGCCGACGATTACATCGGAACCACGCGGTTCGTTGACGGTTGCGGTGCGATACTGATCGAACTGATCCCGGAAAATCGTCAGTCGCTCCGCCATCGAGCCATTGCCAAGTTCCGGCCCTCCGCCGATGATAAGCCGTGTCGGCTCTCCGCCGGTATGCGAATCAATTACATCAATTCGTTTCAAGTTAGTGTTTGTCACAGATTCACCGTGTTCGTAGCACCGCTTTCAGCCGGAAGATTTCTGTGGCCAAAGCCCTTCCACCTGAAGGCAACACTACGAACTCTTTCTGGAAGATGAAAAGCAGAATGACGGCCTGTATACGTTATGCCGTAAAGTTCTGTCAAAGATTTCAATTCTGTTTTGTCGAACAGCGAAAAGGAAAATTATGAAAAAGCCTAACTGCTTTAATCGCTCAAGTTTGTTGCTGTTGTTTATTGCCTTGTTCAACCTGGTTGCTTTTGCCGACACCTACCCTCGGCAAGCGGGCGTTGATGTTTTGCATTACGTCTTTCGGTTGACGCTCAATGATGACAACGACGAAATCGTTGGTGACGCAACTATTGATGCTCGCTTTACGCAATCGGGTGTTAGCCAAATCGCCTTCGATTTGGCTTCGGTGGCAGACGGCAAAGGCATGACCGTTTCTGAGGTGATCTCCAGCGGCGCGTCGCTTCAGTTCAAACATCAAGCCGACCGACTGACCATCACACTTACCTCACCAACCAAAGCGAACGCGCGCCAACAATTCACCGTTCGTTACAGAGGCGTTCCCGCCAACGGATTGCGTATGCTGAAAAACAAATTTGGCGAACGAGTCTTTTTCAGCGAAAACTGGCCGAACAATGCGCGGCAATGGTTGCCAATGGTTGACCATCCTTACGATAAAGCCACGTCGGAATTCATCATAACTGCGCCGGTCAAATACCAGGTTGTAGCCAACGGATTGTTGCAGGAAGAAACCGACCTCGGCGATGGACGCCGTCTGACGCATTGGAAACAGAGCGTGCCGATTGCTTCGTGGTTAAACGCCATTGGGGTCGCTCAGTTTTCAGTGCATCACGACGGTCTGGTTAAAGGCGTGCCACATCAAACATGGGTTTATCGTCAGGAGCGCGAAATCGGCCCTGCCTGGTTCGAGACAAAATCCCGTCAAGCGATGGAATTTTTCAGCGAACATATCGGCCCGTACTCTTATGAAAAGCTGGCCAATGTCGAAGCAGCCGGTTTCAGCGGAGGAACCGAACACGCCAGCGCAATTTTTTACGGCGAAAAATCCATTATGGAACGCCCTGATTCCGGCTTGATCGCTCACGAAATCGCGCACCAATGGTTTGGCAATGCTGTCACGGAAAAAGATTGGGACGATGTTTGGCTCAGCGAAGGTTTCGCCACGTACTTCACCTTGCTGGTCAGTGAACATTACGAAGGCCGCGATGCTTTTGTCGCCGGATTGAAACGCAGCCGCGAACAGGTTTTCACGTTGGAAAAACAACTGCCTGGCACCGCAGTCCTGCACGACAATCTTGCCGACATGAAAAAAGTCCTGAACCGCATCATTTACCAAAAAGGGGGTTGGACTTTGCATATGCTGCGCAAGCTGATCGGCACAGAAATTTTCTGGGCGGGCATTCGTGATTATTACCAGCAATACCGCAACGGCAGCGCCACAACAGAAGATTTTCGCCGCGTCATGGAAGAGCATTCAGGAAAAGATTTGTCAGGCTTTTTTCGCCAATGGCTGGCGCGCGCAGGTTCGCCCGTTGTCGAAGGCGGCTGGACTTACGATGCCGCATCGAAAAAAGTCATGATCGAACTTTCGCAAACGCAACCTGGCGAAGCCTATCGTCTTCCGCTGGAACTTGGCGTGACGGTTGACGGTGCTCCGCAAACTCGAATCGAAAAGATTGAACTGACACAGAAACAGCAAAGATTTGAAATCTCTGCTGACAAAGAACCGTCTAAGGTGGTGCTTGATCCAAACACCTGGACGTTGATGGAATCACGCTTCACCAAACGATAACCATTAAAACAAAAGGAACTCACCATGAAACGACTTATCGCTATCGCTTTCGCACTGTTGATGCCAGCCGCGCTGGTCGCGCAAACACCGCATTACCAATCGCACTTTCCTCCGGAAGAATTCAAAGCGCGCTGGGCTAAACTCTATGACCAAATTGGCGACCGCGCAGTCGCAATTGTGCAAGGCGTTCCGCTGGCCAGAGGTTTCAACTTCCCGCGCCAGTCCAACGAGTTTTTTTATCTGAGCGGCATTGAAACTCCCGGCGCGTATTTGTTGCTGGATGGCCGCACTCGCAAAGCCACGCTCTTTTTGCCCCCGCGCAACGAACGACTGGAACGCAGCGAAGGCAAAGTGCTGTCGGCGGAAGATGCCGAACTGGTTAGGAAATTAACTGGCGTAGATGCTGTCGCTAGCACCAAAACGATGGGCGAAGAATGGCTCGGCGAATTGATAAAAGCGCCTGCGCCTGTGATTTACACGATGTTTACGCCTGCAGAAGGTGCCGCCGAAAACCGCAACGAATTGCTAAATGCGAATGCCGCGATTGCGGCGGATTACTGGGATGGTCGCGTGTCGCGCGAAGCGCATTTCGTCAATCTGCTGCGCACGCGCGCGCCCCGCGCCGAAGTGCGCGATCTGACGCCGATTCTGGACACAATGCGCAGCGTCAAAAGTCCGCGTGAAATTGACTTGATCCGCCGCGCTTCGCAATTGGCGGGGCTGGGAATACTGGAAGCGATTAAAAGCACGAAAGCTGGTTTGTACGAATACCAGCTTGATGCTGCCGCGCGGTATATCTTTTTAACGGGTGGCGCGCGGTTGATTGGCTATCGTTCGATCACCGCATCGGGTTCAACCAACATCTGGAACGGACATTACTACCGCAACAGCTCGCAACTGAAAGACGGCGATTTGGTGCTGATGGATTTCGCGCCGGATTATGGGTATTACACCAGCGATGTGACGCGAATGTGGCCGATCAATGGAAAGTATTCGCCAGTCCAACGCGAACTTTTGCAATTCGTGCTGGAGTATCGCAACGCTGTGATGAAACTGATTCGACCCGGCGTCACGACCAAATCCATCATTGACCAAGCTCGCATTGCCATGGAACCCGTCGTGCAGCGCACGAAATTTTCCAAGCCCGTTTATGAACAAGCAGCGCGGAAAATGTTGGAAACCGGCGGTGGCACGCTTTCCCACCCGGTCGGGCTGGCTGTGCACGACGATGGGCCTTACAACCGCGATGTGCTGAAAGTCGGCCACGTCTTTTCGATTGATCCGCAACTCTGGGTTCCCGAAGAGAATTTGTATATCCGATACGAAGACGTGATCGTCGTCACGGAAAACGGCTACGAAAACTTCACAGAGTTTTTGCCGACAGAGTTGAACGATCTGGAAAAACTGGTCGGTCAAGGCGGAATTGGATTGAAGCTACAACCCGCGTCTGACCAGGAACTGAGAAAACGCAAGTAGCAAAACCGCACGCTTCACGATGAAAGCGTTGAAAGGAAATTGGCAATGAAAACATGTTTGGCATTCACATTATTTTTACTACTTAGCATCAACCTGTTCGCACAACCCGTGTTCACGGACATTTTCCCGCCCGCTGAATTTGCTGCTCGCCGAGCCGCCGTCATGAAACAGATTGGCGACGGCGTAGCCATCTTGCAGGGAACGACCGAACGCCCCGGCGAACAACCTTTGCGCCAGAGCAATCAATTCTTTTACCTGTGCGGAGTGAACGAGCCGCGCGCGATTTTGGTAATTGATGGCAAAGCCAAACGTTCGACACTCTATCTTTTTGGAGGCGCTGAACGCAGGGCGCGAATGTTTGGCTCGGCGATGGTTCCGGGCGAAGCTGCGGTTAAAGCCACAGGCCTTGAAGCCGTGCGCCCGCGCGAAGATTTTGCCGAAGCCGCAGCCGCATTCGCCCGCGAAGGGCGAACGATTTACACGCCGTTTCGCCCTGAAGTTCTAGGCAACGCTTCATCCAGCGATGTTGTAGGCTTGGCGCGCACAACCAAAGAAGACCCGTGGGACGGGCGGGCTTCGCGCGAAGAAACCTTCATCCAAAAACTCAAAGCTCTGGGTGCAAACGTCAACGTGCAGAACCTTGACCCTATGCTGGATGCGATGCGCGCTTTCAAAAGCCCGCGTGAAATCGCCATCATCCGCGAAGCCACTCGCATTACAGGCTTGGCGATAATGGAAGCCATGCGCGAATCGCGGCCAGGGCTTTACGAATACGAGCTGCAAGCGCCCGCCGAGTTTGTCTTCAAAAAATACGGCTCTCAAGGCGCGGCTTACTTTGCGCTGATTGCCACGGGACAAAACACCCTTTATTCGCATTACCATTTCAACACGGCGAAGTTACAGGACGGCGACATGGTTCAATTCGATTACGCCCCTGAATACAAATACTACGTGTCGGACGTGACGCGAGTTTTTCCGGCTAATGGCAAGTTCACTGCTTGGCAGCGCGAGTATTACACCGTTTACCTGCGGCTTTATCAGGCGTTGATGACTTCGATCAAAGTCCACGTCGCTCCGCGTGACATCATCAAAGAAGCCGTCGTCAAAATGGACG
>JBGAPB010000162.1:0-13483 GCA_044221525.1 Blastocatellia bacterium
ATCAATCACCAGCGGAGGCGACAGGCGGATCGTGCTCTGGCCGCAGCCCAAGGTAATCAAGCCACGTTTGAAGCATTCCAGTTCAACCTGTCGCTGAGCGTCAACGTGCGGTTCTTTGCTGACCCGGTCTTTGACCAGTTCAACGCCGATCATCAAGCCTTTGCCGCGAACGTCGCCGATGATCGAGTGCTTGTCCATCAGCGCGGTCAGCCCTTCCAACAAATAAGCTCCCATCTTCGCGGCGTTTTCGATCAGACCGCCTTCCAGCAATTCCAGCGTAGCCAGCGAAGCCGCAATCGCCACAGGATTTCCTCCGAAGGTCGAAGCGTGCGCACCCGGTGACCAGTTCATTAAATCGGCTCGCGCAATTGTCGCGCTCAGCGGCAAGCCCGAAGCGATGCCTTTGGCCGAAGTCAGAATGTCCGGCACAAAATCGAAATGCTCCGAAGCGTACATTTTGCCCGTGCGGCCAAAACCGGATTGGACTTCGTCGGCGATGACCAGAATGCCATGCCGGTCTGCGATTTCGCGGATAGTGCGCAAGAACGAAGCCGGAGGAACGACGTAACCGCCCTCACCCTGAATCGGTTCCAACACGATGGCCGCGCATTCGTCAGCCGGAACTGTGGTTTTGAACAACAGGTCTTCGATGACGCGGGCGCAATGCGGGCCTTTTGATTCCTTGGCCCCACAGGTTTCCTGCGTCAGGTTGTAAGGGCAGCGAAAGCAGTTGGCGTAAGGAATATGCGTCACATCCAAAGCCTGCGGGCCGAAACCTGCACGCTGCTTGGCTTTGCTGGCTGTCAGCGACAAGGCGCCCATCGTGCGTCCGTGAAAGGCTCCGAAAAACGCGATAAGCTTTTGCCGCCGAGTTGAATACATCGCCAGTTTAACTGCGCCTTCGACGGCCTCTGCGCCGGAATTGCCGAAGTGAACTTTCTTGTCGTGAGCGCCGGGCGCAACCTGGCTCAGCTTTTCGGCCAATTGCGACAACTGTGGGAAGTAATAATCCGCCGAGCAAATGTGGATAAATTCGTCCACCTGTTTTTTGATGGCTTCGACTACGTGGGGATGCGCGTGGCCGGTCGAACAGACGGCGACTCCGGCGTTGAAATCCAGAAAGGTGTTGCCATCAACATCTTCGATCATCGCCGCTTTTGCGCGCTTGATGACCAACGGGTAAGGCCGTGTGTAAGACGGCGAGATGAACTGCGCGTCGTGCGCAACGACTTGCTGAGCAACGGGGCCGGGCAGCGCGGTTTTGATTTCAGGTAATTTTGCGACTTTTGATTCTGCTGTGCCTTGCATGAGTTTATTCCTCCGAAAATTCAGATGTGCATGGTTGGACAACGCCACAACCGCTTCGGACATTACTGTCCAAGCAATTTCGGTTGCGACGAAAATGTTTGAGATTGGCTGAAAACGGAGGGGCGCTAATCCGCGAATAGATTTTTGCGGGAAAGAAGCGGAACGTGTTGGATGACGAATAAAGCTAACAGTTTCATATTTTGGCGGCTGTGACCGGCGCGGGAATTACTTCCTGCGCCAGCGCAACCCATCTTTTGTATCTTCAAGGATGATTCCCATATTGGTCAGTTGATCACGAATCTCGTCGGAGCGAGCAAAATTCTTTGCCTTGCGTGCCTCCTGGCGTTCGTCAATCAAGGCTTGAATATCCGAATCGAGCAATTCTTTTTTGGCTTCGCCGAAAATGCCGAAGACCGAATCGAAGCGATCAATCGCTGACAACAAAGTAGCTTTATCGTCGGCTTTGACCAGTCCAAGCGCCATCGAAGAGTTGGTTTCGCGGACAAAATCGTGAACTGCGGCCAGAGCTTCGGCGGTGTTCAGGTCGTCATCCATCGCGTCTTCAAATCGCTTTAGCGACAGTTCGGTCATTCTGGCAATGGCCTGGGTCGAGCCAGCTTCGGGTTGAACTTCAGTCAACCTTTGTTTGAAATCGTTCAGCCGAGCAACGGTGCTTTCGGCTCCGCGCAAACCTTCGAGCGTAAAGTTGAGTTGTTTGTGATGCGGCGCAGAAAGCAGCAAATAACGAACCGCTCGCGGCGTGAATCCTTTTTCAACCAGATCGCGGAAGGTGAAGTAATTGCCCAGACTCTTGGACATTTTCTGACCTTCGACCATCAGAAATTCGGCGTGAACCCAGTAATTGACGAAGGGTTTGCCGGTTGCGCCTTCGGATTGAGCAATCTCGTTTTCGTGATGCGGGAAGACAAGATCAATACCTCCAGCGTGAATGTCGAAGGTTTCACCCAACGATTTCATGGACATTGCCGAACATTCGATATGCCAGCCGGGTCTTCCCTGCCCCAACTCCGTTTCCCAAAACGGCTCGCCGGGTTTGGCGGCTTTCCACAAAACGAAGTCACGGGCGTTTTCTTTGGCTTCGTATTCGTCGGAATCAACGCGCTCGCTGGCACCGACGACGTTGCCCTCGAATTTCACTTTTGAGAGTTTTCCGTAACCGTCGAAAGTGTTGATGCGAAAGTATGTTGAACCTTCTGATTCGTAAGTATGGCCGTTGGCCTCCAACCGTTTGATGATTTCGATCATCTCCGGGATGTGGTCGGTGGCGCGCAAAATTTCTTCCGGGGATTCTGCGCCAAGCGCATACAAATCTTCAAAGAAATAGTTTGTATAAACCTCGGTGTAATCTCGCAGGCTTTGGCCTTTTTCGACCGACTTGCGAATAATCTTGTCGTCAACATCGGTGATGTTCATAACGTGATGGACTTCGTAGCCTTTGAATTTCAGGTAGCGCCGCAACAAATCTGAAAACAAAAAAGTGCGAAAATTACCGATGTGCGCGAAGTCATGAACCGTTGGGCCGCAAACGTACATGCGAACTTTATTGGCTTCCAGCGGTTTGAACTCTTCGACCTGATTAGACAGTGTGTTGTATAGCTTCAGCATTGTAATGACAGTTTAAGTATTGAAAATTGAGTTGGGCGAACCGAAAAGGCAGTTTATTGAAGCCACTGCAAAATTTCAAACTTCAATAAAAATGCCCTGTCCGACAGTAACACCGGACAGAGCATTGATGTTGATAAGTTTCGGAAAGCGAGAGCGTTATAACGCAAAAGTCACTTTTTCAGCCTGCTTGCCTTTCGGCCCCTGCACCAATTCATATTCGACTACCTGGCCTTCGTCGAGCGTCTTGAACCCATCCATGTCAATTGCCGAATAGTGAACGAAAACATCGCCACTTCCATCAGGTTGTTCAATAAAGCCAAAACCTTTTGCGTTATTGAACCATTTAACTTTGCCTTGTTTCTTCTCTGCCATGGTGAAAATACCTCCTGGGGTTAAACGAAATAACGAACCTCATCTTTGGGGATGACGACTCGCCGGGTTGGTAAAACTCCCGCTTGCTTCGGCGCTCAACACTCGCTTCCTGAGCTTCCAGCTTGGGTCAAACTTCGAAGGTGAAGCTGATGCCTGGGTACTGCGGGGTAAATGCCAATCCAAAGCAACATTCTCATAAGCCAAAAGCCGCTACCAAACCCGGTAAACAAAACTACGGGTCTCAACAGCGGCCACAACTAGAAGAAAAACTTTGGTGGTTGACACAACAAAACTACTGTTATTCGCAATTGCTACTGATTGTGCATTTGAATGCGTCTGAAATGACGCTTTGATGAACCGGGGCGCATACTACTTAACGACTTTTTTACTGTCAAGTCCGTGAAATGAATTCAGGCTAAGGTTGGCAAATCTTTTGTTATCAAGACTGTTGGCTGTTTTGAGGACGATACGGCACATTGTTAGCTAAAAATTCATACAAAACAGGATGTAATGAATCGCATACATTCGTGGATAGTCAGGCGACGCAGAAACCTCAGGCCATTTCTTTCCATCAGATCCAAAAAGGCCAATTGATCATTTGATTACAGTTTTTTTGGTACTAAAAAAATGGCGGCGGAGTTCTTACGAACTTCGCCGCACCGAGGGCTTTGCTGGGATGAAAACTCTAAAGACCAAAAGGAAAATGAGAAAATTAATGTATGAATTGAGATAAGTATTTCTAAAGGCAACTTGAATGCCGTGCATTTTCTGGCAAAAGAGCAGGCTCTTACCTTCACACTCTCAATAATTTAGCTTTTTTTCAGAAAATTGCCGCAGAGAAGAGGTGTTCGAAATCCTAGATTTTCATCCATTTTCTCGGATTTATTGAGAAGCTGTTTTGATTGTGCAATGCTGAGACTCTTAAGACTGTTCGCGCATGAAGAGTGCTGGAATGGTTTTTAGGATGATCTTCAAGTCTAGCCAAAGCGACCAGTTTTCAATGTAATAAATATCCAGTTGAACCATTTGTTCGAACGAAAGTCTGTAACGGCCGCTGACCTGCCATAAGCCGGTCAGCCCTGGTTTTACATCCAAACGCTTGCGGTGCCAAGCTTCATAACATTCAACTTCGTAAGAAATTGGCGGACGTGGGCCAACCAGGCTCATTTCACCATTAAACACATTAAAAAGTTGGGGTAGTTCATCCAAGCTTGTAAGCCGCAACCACTTGCCGATTCGCGTCAGCCGAGAATCGTTTATGAATTTGTAACTTGGCTCGTCCACTGTCCCTAAATTGATATTGCCCTCTTTTTTTATTACTCGCTGCATGTACTCTTTATGAGCTTCATCCACTTCAACATTGTTTAGCATTGAGCGAAATTTGAAGAGCAAAAATATGCAACCATCCATCCCAACACGTTCCTGACGATAAAAAACAGGGCCACTGGATTCCAGTTTAATCGCCAGGGCGATGACCAACCACAGCGGAGCAGTCACCAGCAAAACAAAGGTGCTGACCAAAATATCAATTGAACGCTTGAACAGCCGGGCTGCCCCAGAAAGCGGTTCTTCAAACAACCGAACCATTGGCACTGAACCTAACTGCTCAACATAGGTCTTTCGCGGAATGCAATTCAGCAAATTCGGCACAACACGAAAAGCAACGCGCGTCCCTCTCCCGCACTTAACCACAGTGTCGAACAGCATTTGAGTCGGAACTTCAGGATCGGTAATCAGAACTTCGCCAATGCCATAAAGCCTGATAAACCGATGCATCTCGTCGTATCTGCCAAGCGTGGGCCAGTGTCGCAAAGCTTCGCTTTTCGGCGGCTTCCCGTCTGAAGTAACAAAGCCAACAACGCGACGGCCAAGTTTTGGATCGTGGGCAATTTCATTGACGCACATTTCAGCCACACCATTTGAGCCTACGATTAATATAGGTATGACGTTGATATGGCGGCGGCGATAAAAAGTTTGCAGACTGCGCAAAGCTGTCCGAAAACCAAGAAAAATGGTCAGGTTCAGCAGGTAGAAAAGGATAAAGATGATTCGGGAATAAGAGAAAGCTGAATAGGCGAACCCGCCGCGATAAAAGAAAGCCAGCATCGTAACCAACAATGCGCCAATCGAAACGGCTTTGAAGATATTGATGAAGTCTTCCGAAAAAGAAAATTCTCCGCGCACACGGTAAAGTCCGCGATACCAAAAAGTGATTACCTGAATCACCGGCACAAAATAGAGAACACTCAGATAAGGCGCGTAATGCGACTGAAAACCGCTGGGCAGCCATAATGCCAGCGTCCCTATCTGCCACTCAGACCAGGTTAGAAAGGATTTTTCAGGATGTCGCAGCCAGAAAGCCAGAATAAACAAAGCTCCGGCGAGCAAGCCGTCAAAGATCGCCAATAAACCTGTAATAGTTTTGATTGAGTATTCGCTAAGCGGCAATATTTGCGGCAGCGCCGGACGACGCGCATCGGTTTTTATGGCCTTGCTGTTCGATGATGAAAGTGACGACATTGCTGAAACGACCTTCTGCCAGTGGTTTAATGCGAAGGGGAACGTGGGCTGATCTTACGGCAAGCAGCTTGCGGCTTCAACACTTGAGTTGAAATAAGTTTAGTTGATTTGTTGATTGTTAGGTAAAGGCTGAAGCTGCAGGTTTAATCTCTCGGCTACGCATTGAGAATGTATTAGGTAGGCCAGTAGCGGAAACGTCATGGAAGGACAGGTCAGAAGGTTGCGGTCATACGAAACGTAATAGATATGTCCTCAATGCGTAAACCGAGAGCAAGTTGGGAACACCGTTAAGTGTTCGCCAATTCTGATCGCGCAAAGCTGTCAGGTTTCAAAACCTGTTGCGCGGTCAAACTCAAAGAACTCTTTTCAATCTTGAAGCGTGTCTGACTTGATTCAAATTCATCCCAACAAAGACTCGCTGTTACTTCGTTCGAAACTTTTCAAACGCCCACGAGGTGTAATTCTGGACTGTCACATCTGACATTCCCATCATTCGACTAATGCTCAATCCCATCATCGTCATCATAAAAACCGACGAAGCGCCTATCAGCGTCAGCAGCAGGGAATACTCAACCACGCTCTGCCCTGCTTCGTCTTTTACAAACTCAATAACAAACTCTTTCATAACTTAATCCCCGATCCTTATTTCAGTGAGGTAAACAGTACCGGGGGGCACCGTTTGTCGCTTTCGACGATTGGAACAAGTGCAACGACCGTGCCAACACTAACCGTTGGCCCGACTTTTCAGCTAAACGAAGAAATAGCTGAAGATAGGATTACGCTCTAATCCATAAAATCCATTCGGCAATCAAAAAGCCTCTAAGGTGTCGCCGATCGTGGGTGTAAGTTTTTCCGCGCGTGTACACGATTGATTACAGAAAATCCGTTTGGCGGTTAAAAGGTCACGGCTGATTGTCAAAGCTGCCAGCCGCATGTAAAGTACCGCGCGTCACGCAATCCGCAGTGATTTTCAATCACAATCTCAATCGCACAGCGAAAGGACTAAACAAGATGAACACGCAGCTTTCAGTCCGGCTTCAGCCTTTTTGTACTTTGATTTTGATTTTGGCCACTGTAATTCCAGGCTTCGCACAGGAGCCAAGCTGGCAACGGCTGATCAATTCTGACAAAGAACCGCAAAACTGGCTTAGCTACGGCGGTAACTATGCGGCTCATCGTTTCAGTTCACTGAATCAAATCACACCAGTCAACGTCAAAAACCTGGCTCCTGCCTGGCTGTTTCCGACTGGAGAAGTTCGTGGCGGATTGAACGCGACTCCTATCGTGATGGACGGCGTGATGTATTTGATGGGGCCAATGAACAGAGTTTTCGCCATGAACGCCGCCACGGGCGAATTGCTGTGGAAGTACATTTACAAGCTGACGACGAAAAACATTCCGTATCAGGTGGGTGCGCGTGGGCTGGCGATTGGCTACGGCAAGGTTTATTTCGGCACGGTGGACAATCACTTCATTGCGCTGGATATGAAAACCGGGCGCGAGTTGTGGGACGTGGAAATTGAGAATACTGAACTCTGCGGATGCAATGTCACTTCGCCTCCGCTGATCGTCAAAGACAAAGTCATCGTAGGCGGAACCGGCGGCGAACACGCTCATCGAGGTTATTTGTCAGCCTTTGACGCCAACAGCGGCAAATTGCTCTGGCGGTTTTACACAATCCCAGCGGCAGGCGAACCGGGTTCGGAAACCTGGGACCCTCGAATGTTGAAATACGGCGGCGCTCCGACGTGGTTGACGGGTTCGTATGACGCCGAACTGAATCTGGTCTATTGGGGAGTGGGCAATCCTTCGTCCGACTTTTACGACGAATTTCGTCCGGGCGATAACCTTTACTCCAATTCGATCATCGCGCTCGACCCAGACACCGGCAAACTGAAATGGCATTACCAGGAAGTCCCGCACGATATGTACGACTTCGACTCTGCGTATGAGTGCGTGCTGGTGGATTACCAGAAAGACGGAAAAACTCAAAAGCTGCTGGTTCATCCGAACAAAGGCGGTTACACCTGGGTGCTGGATCGAGCGACAGGCAAATACGTCAGCGCATATCCGCACGTTGACAATGTGACCTGGCTGAAAGGCGTGGACAAAAACGGACGCCCAGTAGACATGCAGCCGGTAGTGCCCGGCAAAGAAACTTTTGTCTGCCCAAGCGCAGGCGGAGGTCGCAACTGGGATCATTCGTCTTACAGTCCGCGAACCAGGTGGTGGTACAACGTCGGTTGGGAAATGTGCAATTCCATCAGCCCTCAAAAAATGGACATCATTGAAGGCAAACCTTTGTTCGGCGGCGGAATGGAATTCAAACCGCCGAAAGACAAGCCAGCTTATGGTCATATCAACGCTTTCGATCCAATGACCGGCGAACGCAAATGGCGTTATTTGACCGATGGGTTGAATGTAGCTTCGCTGCTGACAACCGGCGGCGACCTGCTTTTTTCAGGAGACGTTTACGGCAACGCTTTCGCTCTGGACGCAAAAACCGGCAAAAAGCTCTGGTCGTTCAAAGTCGGAGGCAGCGTCACAGGTTCGCCGATTTCCTATTCGGTCAACGGTCGCCAATTCGTCGCCATCCCTGTCGGAATGGGGTCGTTGGTTGGCGGCCTCAGCGCTCAGATGTGGCCGGACAAAATGATGCCCGAAGGCTCTTCGACGCTGGTCGTTTTCGCCTTGCCCGAAACCAAAGGAGCAGCCAAACGTGGAAAGTAAACCGATGAACAAATTACGGCTGACTGTGATGGCCCTACTGTCTACAGTCTACTGTCTACTGCCTACTACCAACGCAGCCCAACAAGAACCAGCAGCGAACTCGGCAGCCAACATCGAAGCAGGTCGTCGTATCTTCACTGGTTCGTGCAGCATGGGATATTGCCACGGACTTGGCGGAGTTGGCGGCGGAGGGCCAAAACTGGCTGGCCGGAAGTTCAGCGTCAAATACCTGACAATGGTCATCAGCGACGGCGTGCCAGAAACGACCATGCCCGGATTCAAAAGCAATCTGAGCCAGGAACAGCTTGGCAATTTGATTATTTATGTTCAGTCGTTGGCTTCATCAACAGCGAATGAATCTAACCAACCGGCGGTTCAGGAACACTTGCCGACTTCAGGCCAGAAAGCCGAAGCGACGACAGAAATCGTCGCCGCGCCGAAATCAATCGCCTTCACCTCAACTGCCGTCACAAAAGAAGACCTGGAGCTGATGGGCGATGCCGCATCCGGACGCAATCTGTTTTTCAATTCTTCGTCGGCAACCAGTTGCAGCGTCTGCCACAGCATCAACGGGCGCGGAGGAAAACTTGCGCCGGATTTGGCCGACATCGCGGCGAAGCCAGCCAAAGACATTTTGCAAAGCATCACAGATCCAAACGCAGGCGTGGACGAAAAATTTGCGACACTGGCGTTGACGCTGAAAGACGGTAGGAGCTTCACCGGAGTCAAACGCGACGAAGACGCAATCAGCTTGCGGCTATACGACACGTCATCGCTGCCGCCGATTTCGCGCTCGTTCCTGAAAGCCGAGATTGCCAAAACCGAAAAGCTGAAGACTTCGGCAATGCCCAGCGATTACGCAACGAAGTATCAGCGCAAACAATTGCTCGATCTGATTGGCTTCCTGAAAACCGAAAGCTCAGGCGACAGCAAGTGAAGTCTCGCGTTTTCAGCAGCGCGGCAGCAGCGGTATGATTGACCCCGCTGAACCATAAGGAGGTAAACAATGATTGCAGTGCTAGAACAGATCAAACCTGAAACCGCTGAACTGCTGGCCATCCAGGCTGAGGCCAATCATCTTTCAGTGGATGAATATCTGCGAAACCTGCTCCCTCATTCCAACGGAGCGGCAGAAGTGAAAGCCGAGAAAGAAGAATTGACTCCGCAAGAGAAGGCGCGCAGATGGGTGGAATTCGTAGAGAAATACTCAGTCCGCGTAAATCATTTTGTGGACGATAGCCGGGAAAGCATCTACACCAGAGAGGATGAGTGGTGATGGTTTACGCCATTGATACAAACATCCTGGCTCGTTCCATCCACGAAGGTCATCCAATGCAGAACGTGACCAAACTCGCCATCAAAACTTTACTGGATCGGGGCGACTTGGTCTGTGTTTTGGCTCAGAGCCTCTATGAATTTTGGGTGATTGCAACACGCCCGCTGGAAGCTAATGGTTTTGGAATGAGCACCGCCGAAACTCAAATCAGGCTCGCTGAGTTTGAAACCCGCATTACGCTCAAAACCGACCGCCCGGAAATTTACGCCGAATGGAAACGGCTGGTCACTCAACATGCCGTGATGGGCAAGCCTGCTCACGACGCCCGAATAGTCGCCGCAATGAAAGTTCATGGCATCACTCACCTGCTGACGTTCAATGTAGGCGACTTCAAACGTTTTCAGCAAATCACAGTCGTTTCTCCAAACGAGGTTTAATGAACAAACTCAACCGTCGCCAATTCGTCCAAACCGCCGGAGCCTTTGCTGCTTTTCCAAATCTTCTCGATAAAGACAAGCCAAAAGACTGGCTGCTTTACGTCGGCACTTACACCAGCAACACCAAAAGCGAAGGCATTTACGTTTACCGAATGAATGCCGCAACCGGCGAACTGAAGCTTGCCAGCATCGCCAAAGGCGTTTCCAATCCGTCCTTTTTGGCGATTGATCCCAAAAGAAAATACCTATACGCAGCCAACGAAAGCGGTGAGTTTTTAGGAAAGAAAGGCGGCGGAGTCACTGCATTCAAGATTGACCAGAAAACAGGTGCGCTAACGAAAATCAATGAAGTGACTTCGCCCGGAGTGCCTGCTCACCTTTCCGTTCACCCTTCCGGCAAAGCCGTGCTGGCCGCCAATTACGGCGGCGGAAACATCGTCATTTATCCTGTGAAAAAACACGGCGGACTCGGCGAAGCTTCGGATGTCAAACAGCACACCGGCAAAGGAGCCGACCCTAAACGGCAGGACGCGCCTCACGCTCACTCAGTGATGCTGGACGAAAAAGGCAAATTTGCCTTCGCGCCCGACCTCGGCATAGACAAGGTGATGATTTACAAAGTGGACGCCGACAAAGCCAAATTGAAATCGCATGGATTCGCCGCGCTAAAACCCGGATCAGGCCCGCGCCATTTCGACTTTCACCCTTCGGGCAAAATCGCATATGTCATCTGCGAACTTAGTTCGACAATGACCGTGTTCGCTTACGACGACGACAAAGGCGCGCTGACTGAACTGCAAACGATTTCAACGCTGCCAGCCGATTTCAATGAAGTGAGCTACTGCGCCGATGTTCACGTTCACCCATCCGGCAAATTCCTGTACGGGTCGAACCGAGGCCACAACAGCATCGTCATTTTTTCGATTGACCAATCCGGCAAGCTGGCGCTGGTCGGCCACGAATCCACACGCGGCAACTGGCCGCGCAATTTCGGCATTGATCCCGCTGGACAGTTTTTGCTGGCGGCAAATCAAAACAGCAACTCCGTCGCAACTTTCCTTATAGACCAGCAAACTGGCAAGCTGACGCCGCAAGGCGATTTGCTGGAAATCCCAGCGCCGGTCTGTTTGAAATTCATTCCCGCTTTTTCTTGATGATATGGATAACAACTCAACTCTTCACTCAACTCGCGTCGCAGAAATTCAAACCGCTTTGCAGCAAGCAGGGCTTGATGGCTGGCTGTTCTGCGATTTTCGCCACAGCGATTTGCTGGCCTGGCGAATCCTGAAATTGGACGCAACCGTCCACGCTTCCCGCCGCTGGTTTTATTTCGTGCCCGCAACCGGCGAACCGTCGAAGATCGTCCATGCCATCGAAACCGACAAGCTGGACGCCCTGCCTGGCGGCAAAACGATTTACCTGCGTTGGCAGGAATTGCATGCCGCCGTGCAAAAAGCCGTCAGCGGACATAAGCGCATAGCCATGCAGTATTCGCCGGGCAACGCGATTCCGTACATGGCTCGTGTGGACGCCGGAACCGTCGAACTGGTTCGCAGCTTCGGCCCGGAAGTCGTCACCAGTGCCGATCTGGTTCAGGTCTTTGAGGCCGTCTTGTCGCCAGCGCAACTGGCCACACACATCGAAGCCGCAGAAAAAGTCTACAAAATCATCCACGAAGCCTTCGCCGAAATCGGTCGCTACGCCCGCGCTGGCGAAGCAATGACCGAATACACGATTCAACAATTCATGTGGCGACGCTTTGACGAAGAAGGAATGCACGCCGATTACGCGCCGATTGTTTCGGTCAACGCCAACAGCGCGCGCCCGCATTACGCGCCTTCGGCTGAAGTTCATTCGCCAATCAACGTCGGCGATTTCGTGCTGCTGGACGTGTGGGCAAAGCTAAAAACGCCCGGTTCGATTTATGCCGATCTGAGTTGGACAGGCTTTGTCGGCGAGACCGTTCCTGAAAAGTACACGCGCATTTTCGACATCGTAGCCGCATCGCGCGACGCCGCCGTCGCTTTCATCCGCGAAAAAGTCGCGGCTGGCGTTCGATTCAAAGGTGCTGAAGTGGACGACGTTTCTCGTGCGGTAATCGTCAATGCCGGTTACGGCGACAAATTCCTGAACCGCACAGGCCATTCCATCGGTGAAGAAGTCCACGGCAACGGCGCGAACATAGACAACCTGGAAACTCCAGACACGCGCACAGTCATGCCCCGCACCTGTTTTTCGATTGAGCCTGGAATTTATCTGCCGGGCGACTTCGGCTTACGGTCGGAAATTGACGTGTATGTCGGCGACAACGAAGTCCTGATTGCCGGTCAACCGATTCAAACCAGCATTGTCCCGATCCTGAGTTAATGAACCGAGGAGAACTGCTCACACGAATCACCATCTGGATCGCCATCGGCGGTTACGCGGTTGGCGTCTGTTTGATGCTGCTCTTTCGAGAAAGCCAGGAATGGCAAAAGCGATCGCGATTGGCTTGGACTGTCGGCTGCGTTGCTCTTGTCGCTCACACCATCTGCGCTTTTCACTTTTATCACCATTGGAGCCAGGCTTCGGCGTTGCGAGAAGTCGAACGGCAAACCGCCGCAGTCACCGGTATGAACTGGGGTGGCGGCTTGTTTATCAACTATGCTTTTCTGGCGGCTTGGGTCGCAGACGTGGTTTGGTGGTGGCAAGGCCTGGAAAGTTACCGCAGCCGTCATTGGGCGATTACCGCCATCTGGCAGTTCGTTCTGATCTTCATGGTTTTCAACGCCACCGTAGTTTTCAAAACTGGCGTAGTGCGGTGGGTTGGAGTGGGGATTTGCATTGGACTGTTGACGGTCTGGCTGGGTCAGCACCGCGCGCGGTAGCAAACGGTTTGAGATGAACTATGAACATTGCAAAAGCTGAACTGGTGCGTCCGCCAATGCTGATCGCACGGCTGCCGATTTATTACGGCTGGGTAAATCTGACCGTCGCGGCGCTGGCGATGGTCGGCACTCTGCCCGGTCGTACGCAGGGTTTAGGACTGATTACTGAATCGCTGCTGCGGGATTTGCAGATTGACCGAGTCCTATTTGCCCAGATCAATTTGTGGGCGACTCTGATCGGCGCGCTGTTTTGTTTTGGCGTAGGCCGTCTGATTGACCGCGTCGGCAGTCGAGCCGTGCTGACTTCAGTAGTCTTTGCCCTGGCCGCAGTCGTTCTGGCAATGAGC
>JBGAPB010000163.1:0-13674 GCA_044221525.1 Blastocatellia bacterium
ATCATTCATACTTTTTTTCCTTTTTGATTCTTACTCGCTATTCATCATTCAGGCTTCCACTCGGAAGCGACACACCGTAACCACGCCATTGCCGCAAAACACCTCTTCTCAGGAATTCGGCCTTGGCGCGCATGGTGATGTCGCTCTGCAATCTAGGCTCGAAGCGATGGTCGTAAACGTATGCTTTGACTCGAACAACCAGATATGGCGCATGCTGAAAATGATCCTGCAACAGAACCACCACCGGTTTGTCCAACAACAGATAAGGCGAACTGAAAGCAGCTTCATAACCAACCTCCAGCGCCACAGTCGGATCGGTGTCGTGCGGCACATATAAATCAGTCACTACCTGACAATCAGGCACGCCGGAATTTGAGTTCCAGGCTTTGCCGCTCAGGATGTCACTATTGGGGATGGTCACGCGCGTGTCATCGGAAGTGGTCAGTTTAGTGCTGCGCAGCCCTATGTGGTCAATTTCGCCGTAAGCATCGCCGATTTTAACGCGGTCACCGAGTTGGTATGGGCGGTCAGTCAAAATCACCAACCCGCCAATAATGTTTTTGACCAAATCCTGCGCGCCCAGGCCAAGCGCAATACCAACCGAGGCCAGCACCGCCAGCAGTGTTTGGTCAGAAGGCGAAAAGATATTAAGCAGGATTACAACGCCGAGCAGCCACAATCCGAAACGCAGCATTGGCGCCAGCAGCTTGAAAAAGAAACGCGCGCGCGGCGCCCGCTTTGACAGCGCCTCCAGAAAGGCATTGCTGATCCGAACCAGCAACCAGATTGCCACCACAGCCAGCGCCGCATAAAGCAGGTTCCAACCGGTGAACTGGGTCAAAAAATCAACCGGGTTTTCCGTCACTTGAAAGATCATCAAGAGTGTATTCATAAGCTTTTTCCCGCGTAATTACAGCAGATTACGCCTATAGAGAGCTTCTTTCACGACTCGCAAAGCTTCGGGGCGGACACGGAAACCGGGACGTCCTGGGTCAGGTTCGATGATTTCCCGTGCCAGCAATTCGTCAAGCTGAGCGCGGCTGGCGGCCAGGCTCTTTTGAAAAATTATGGAGTGTTCTTCCGCAGTCAGGCTGCCGTGCTGCATTACAGCCACCAGCGTGAACAGGTCGCCAGGATCCATAACTTCAATAATCGGCGTCAGATTCGGTGTGGCCAACGGCTTCATCAGCAACGAGCCCGCCTGCGCCGAATCAATCTGGCCAAGCCATATTTCAAAGGCAGTGCGAAAAACTCCGGCAGATTCCTTCGCCAGTTGATCGAAGAAGATTTTCTCTGGATTGGCCTGGCCACGCAGCCGGTTTCTGATTCTGTTGACGATGGTGCGCTCTTCCGGCGGCAACCAGAATTGCAATCGCAAGCCTGACAGATTATGGCGCAACAGAATGGCGTCGCGCAGCGCATCGCGTGTGACACTGGCGGCGTTGATTCTGTGCGAAAAGATTTTGCCCAGTGACACGGACGCCTCCATGAAGCGAAACGCTATCTGATTCGTCACAACCACCCACAAAGTGCTCCGGCAGGTTGCAGCAATCAGACGCTGCAATTCTCGTATCGCAGAGTAATGCCCGATCTGTCGCAGGAACGATCGTTCAATTTCTTCCAGAATCAGAACGCGGCGCTGTTTATTAAGCGCCTCTTCAAGTTCCGCCGGGTCTTCAACCCCGATAAGCTTTGCAACGAATTCGCGCAATTGTGCCCCATCCGACATTCGCTGGTTGAATTCGCCGCGAACAATGTTCAACCCCTCCAGAGGGCGTTTAATCGCGCAGTTGATAAGGCTGGTCTTGCCGCTGCCACGTTCGCCAATAATCATCATGGCTATCGGCCGTCCCGCTTCCCACATCAATCGCGCTTCGGTAATCGCTTCTATTTCGTGTTCGCGTCCGATCAGGAAGCGAGGGTCCCGAACGGCTTCAAAGCGGAACAAACGGCGGTAAATTGCAGGCAAATCCTTGGAGTTCAAATCAACAGTAAATTCCTGCGGCAGGAATGGCCGTCTGATGACTTCGGAAACTCCTGTTGTTTGCTCCGGCAGCCAGCCGATGGAAACCAGAAACCTTTGACCCAGATTTTGCAACGTGCTTAACGACAGAATAATCGCGCGTTTCCCGCCATCAACCGTCAACCGGCTGACGGTTGAAAAAGCCTGCCGCGAGTTTTGTCGGCCAAGGTAAGTAAGAGCGCCAAGCCGGTCGCGGCTGAGCATCAGCCGATTCTCGGTAAAAACCGCAGCCATTATCCGCACCAGACGGGAATCGGCCTCATTCAACTCTTCCGATGTCTTGCCTCTGTGAAACTCAAGCAATGAAAGCGCGTTCTGCAAGGCGTCCTGAGCAATTCGAGGATCGCTATTCTGTGCATCCTCCTCCTCGCTCAGTCCAAAGGCGACGACTTCACGCGCCTGTTCTATCTCCCGTTCGATCCCGTGATGTTCCGATTCTATAGCTTGCAGAATAGTCGTTAATTCATGACGCCCGCTGCGTTCAAAAGCTTCGTAAGCCGTTTTTGCCGGACGCAGCTCTTTAGAGGTCATGCGACGACGCGGCAGCGCGGAAAATTTAGATATGGTTCGCACCGTTTCCGGCAGCGATTGCAGAGAACTTTTGAACTCCGCGTCGAATTCCGCCACACGGCTTATTGCGGGAACGACGGCGGTCTTTGGCAGCGGAATGTCTGCTTGTTCACCACCCGTAAGCCGTTGCCGCAACCAATCTGCAAAACCATCCAGTTCAGCCAGCAGATTTCTTCTTTCTTGAGCCAGACTTTCCAGGCTGCGTCCGGTCAAATTCAGTATTCGGTCTTCAATCCGTTCCAGCGGTTGCTCAATCCCGATTTCCGCCTCCAGCGATCTCAGTTGTTCGCTCCAATGAGTCAGACAATCCGCGCGCTTATCATCGGAACCGGACGATTTGACTTTACCTCCCCAGGCCACTTTGCCGAGTATGCGACTGGCAAGGCGCCTTTTGGTTATTCCAGGCAAATTACGCCACACTGATAAAGCCTTTTCTGCTTGCTTCAATAATTCTGCAAAGTCCTTCGCTTCACGCTTTAGCCCCTCGACCTCTTGCTCCTGTGGCGATTCTCCTTGTGCCGTAACATCAAGAGTTTCGCGCCGCAATTCCCAGGCTGCGCCCAACTCTTGAATACCTTTAGCCAGAACAAACAGATATTCGCCCTCCGCCCTGGCTCGCTGCTTGGACAGTCTCGTCACTTCATTGCCAATGATCGCTCTTAGTGGCAAAGGGCGCTCTTTGCGTCGCAGTCGGACAAACCGTCTCGATAATCCCTTTGTGACCAATCGCCCAAACAGTTCAATCGCTTGCGCTCCGCTCGCTTCTACCGACTCAGGCAATAATCTGATCAATTCTTTTAGGCCGCGGTCGTAAGCATCCAAAGCCAGCATAGCTCTTTTATAAGGACGACGACGCTCCCATTGCAGCAGTGGCTCGGTAAGTAATGCGCGGCCAGCTTCCGCACGAGCAACTCGGAAAACTTTCAGGCTGGGTTGATTGATCGAATCAGGCGATGTTGTTCTCAGTTGCTCAAGTTGATTTTCAAGAATGCCCTGAAGGTCTTGCCAGCAAACCTCCAACTCGCGCATCAGACGTTCATCAAGCGAGTTGAGATTTTCTGAAAATTTTGCCCATTGCTCCGGCAGCGTGGCATCTATTTTTGTCAGTTTCAAAGTTTCCATTCGATCTATTCCATTCAGGTATTATCCGCGTGATGCCCGTGTAGTTCCGGACACTTATAATTCGCCCCGCATAAAGCTTATATGCCATTAAATCCAACTCGACTTTTCTAAATACTTTCAATTTTCGTGCCGACAGTGGTGCTCTGCCGACAGCCGGCTCGGTTTGTACTTTGATTTCGTCATTGCTGACCTAATTAGGAAGGAATGTCGCTATATTACACGAACGCTCTGTTTAAGCGCGAACATCGGCGCATTTATGCTGAGACTCCAGAACCCATTAAAAGTGTTTGCTGTGTGGAAAGATTCCACACTCGCCACATAAGCCAATGTAGCGTTTGGCGTCACCAGGCATCGCCGTGCAATCACCCCAGCAGGGCCAAGTCCTCAAAACTAACTGCCTAAACGGCAAAAACACATATGATCAGAAGAAACGACCATACCAATACAGAAATGCCCGCTGCAAAGTGCTGGTATAGCAATTGCGATATTTAAGTGTAGTTGGAAGGATTCAAATCACAATAAGCGACCGCTGTTTAGCTGTTACGCTTTCAAGGTATTTCTTATTTAGATGTTACGCGCTAAAGAAATGAGCATTAGGTTTGACTTGGTTTTCATTCCAACAAGAACGAGGAAACAGTCAAATGCTTTGCTTGATTCGCCATCGCGTAACATCAGCTATTAACGAAAAGGAAGGGAGAAAATATGAAACTAAGGAAACTCAGACATGCAGTATTTGTCGTTGCGGCTTTTGCGTTGTGTGCAAGTTTGTTGGCACAAGCCCAAACGCCCGTTGTCGTCCAGCGTGCAGACCTGTCAATTCCATTCGGGACTGTTTCTGGCAAGCTGATAATCGTTTCCGATCAACTGGTCTTCGTTGACAACGACCGGCAGGAGGATTCATTTACGATTGCCAGAAGCGAAATACAGGCACTCAAGACCGAGAATGATGTAGTGATGATTTCAACACGCCGCCCGATTCGCGCACGTGGTGAAGAGAAATCGCAATTCAATTTTCGCCTGCGCGATGGATCAAGTGAGTCACTCGCAGTGTGGGCGAATGTTAAATCGGGCGCCTCGACCCCAACTGTGGCAATGTCGAACCCTGCCGCCGCCGGAGTCAATGACTCAAACAGCGAACAATGGGTTTACAACGCCAAGCACGCTCATAAAGTCGCGCTTGTTCCTTCGGGAAGCTGCACTGGGAAGCTAATCATCTCTCGCGACCGTGTCGTCTACGAGTCGCTGGAAGAAAGAGAACACACTCAGCAATGGCCGTTGGCGGACATCAAAAAGATCACCCGCAAGAACCCGTATGAGATTGAAATCGAGCCTTTCAATCGAGACAAATACACTCTGCAAATCGAAGGCAAGGGAATTGACATCAGTGTTCACAAACAATTGATGAACCGGATTTCCCTGGCCCGACAAAAATAACCTGGGTTGCCAGATGCCTTTGAGTCGTCTTTGAGATGTCTTTGCACACAATCGGTTGCTGCTGACTTGATCTGATCTAAGTTCTGGCAAGGCTGCAGCAACCAACGAGCTTGCAATCATTGTTATGCAGTCAAAGGCTCAAGTAGCAACCAACAGCATTTAGCGATAGGAGAAATTTATGCCGGAAAAAGACATGCTTGCTCAACGTAAAAGAGCATTGGAAGAAGAATACTTTCGCCAGAAGGAACAGGAACTGATCGAAAAAATTCGACTGCGCACTGCCAAACAAGCGGAGCGCCAGGAATTGGCCGAAGCCGTGGGCGTCGCGGACGAAGAGATTTTGGTGACGTTACAGGAAATGGGATATACCCGCGAAACAGTCAAGCTTTTGCATCTGGTTCCGCTGGTGCAAATCGCCTGGGCCAGTGGCAGCGTCACGCCGCGCGAGCGCGAAATGGTGGTTCGGCTGAGTGAATGGAGAGGCGTGGAAAAGGACAGTCCGGCCTGGAAGCAATTAAACAACTGGCTTGATCAGCGCCCGTCAGAAGAATTCTTCCTGACAACGCTTCGGATCATACGTTACCTGTTTGATTTCCAAACGGCGAGCGAGGGTGTCGCGGACAGAACGGACTTGATCAGCTTTTGCATCCGAATAGCCATGGCCTCCGGCGGCTTCCTGGGTATGACCAATAAAATTTCTGAGGGCGAACAGACGGCGCTGGATCAAATTGTCGAAGAACTGACCAGTAAAAACCCTGAAGCAGTTCGCAAATTGGTTGAAGGAAGTTGACCATGCTGAGACCATATCGAATTACTTCTTGGCCGATTTCGACAAACTTCCTTTGAACAATTTGCCGAAAAATAGTGACGAAAACTTTGACTCTGTGGTTCGTATGCCAGAGCACGAAACCCTTAAAGCCGCGACTGGACAACCTGCTAGCCTGACCTCAAAGACAGCTCTATTCGCATGAGGGCTCATTGCCGCCATGCATTTCCGCGAATTGCAGATCACGGATTGACCAAAATCCGTGGTCTGACGATTATCAAAGTTGCCCGCAATTAAAGCGGTTAATAACAATCTATCTGCAAACACCATCCTGATGAGGGTGCAAAGGTATTTACTATGAACTTCGAGATCATTCTGGTTCTTGTTGTCGCGCTCTGTGCGGTGGTGCTGTTCGCCACCGAAAAGCTTTCGGTTGACCTGATCGCTTTGCTGATTATGGGGACGTTCCTGATTTTCGGTGTAGTTTCGCCGGATGAAGGGATTGCCGGCTTCAGCAATAAAGCAACCGTGACGGTGGCGGCCATGTTCGTCATCAGCGCGGGGTTGTTCAAAACCGGCGCGGTCAGCTATCTGGGCAAGTTTACTTCCGATCTTTTCAAACGGAATTACTGGCTCGGCATGATTTCGGTCATGATAGCCGTCGGTTTTTTCTCGGCGTTCATCAACAACACGCCCATCGTCGCGGTGTTCATTCCGGTGCTGCTTGGCGTGGCGAAAGAGATCAAAGCCAGTGCGTCGAAGCTGCTGATGCCGATGTCTTTTGCCTCGATGTTCGGCGGCACCTGTTCGTTGATTGGCACTTCGACCAACATCCTGGTCAGTTCCATAGCCGAAGAACGCGGCCAGCCTGCCTTCTCGATGTTCGAAGTTGCGCCGCTGGGTTTGGTGATGTTTGGCGTAGGAACACTGTATATGTTGGCGATCGGCATCCGTCTGATTCCAGACCGCCGCGCCGAAAGCGATCTGATCGAAAGCTACAACATGCAGGAATACATCACCGAAGTCGTGTTGCTGGAAAACGCTCCCTCCGTCGGACACACGGTCAAAGACGCGCCGATTGCCAAAGACATAGAGATCATCATCATCGGCGTGCAACGTGGTGACGAAGTATTTGCCGTACCGCCGCCTGACTTGATCTTGCAGGCGGGTGACATCCTGCGGGTCAGTTGTAATTGGGAAGAGTTCAATCAGATTCAGGAGCGCGCGGGCGTGCGCTTCAAACCGCAGTACAAATGGCACGATCAGGATGTTGAGACGAAAGAGGTCAAGCTGGTTGAAGCGATTGTCGCTCCGAGTTCCGAATTTGTTGGCAGATCAATTGCCGGGCAATCTTTGGAAGACTTGCAGTTCTATGAAAAATTTGGCGCGGCGGTGTTGGCGATTCGGCATCGCGGCAAATTACTGCGTGAAAAAATTGCCGACGCGAAATTGGATCCGGGCGATTCGCTGCTGATGGAAGTCAGAACCGACCGTTACAAGCAACTGCGGCAAAACACTTCCTTCATCATCATTTCAGATAACGAACAACCATCCTACCGTAAAAACAAATTGGTTCTCGCGCTTCTGATTGTCGCCGGAGTCGTGCTGACTGCAACGCTGGGAATTTTGCCGATTGTCGTGGGCGCGATTATCGGTGCAGTGTTGCTGGTGCTGACCGGTTGCTTGACGATGGAAGACGCCTACGAGGCGATTCAATGGCGCATCATTTTTCTGCTGGCAGGTGTGCTGAGTTTGGAAGCCGCGATGGAACACAGCGGCGCGGCTCCGTTGATCTCCTCGAAAATTATTGCCGCAGTCGGAGCCTGGGGGCCGGTGGCGTTACTGTCCGCTTTTTACCTGATGACCTTTGTTTTCACTGAAATTATGTCGAACAGCGCTACCGCCGCTTTGTTGACGCCTGTCGCGATCGCCACGGCAAAAACGATGCAGGTCAGCCCGCGCCCATTTCTGGTCGCCGTTATGTTCGCGGCTTCGGCCAGTTTCATGACACCCGTCGGCTATCAGACGAACACACTGATCTATGGCCCCGGGCAATACAAATTCGCAGATTTTCTGCGGGTTGGGACGCCGCTGAATTTGCTCTTCTGGATTATCGCAACTCTTTTTATTCCGTATTTCTGGAAGTTTTGATTTGCGCCCAATGGGACCAACTCTATGAACCAACAAATCATTGCCACACTGACGTTGAACCCGGCACTCGATAAAAGCGCGCGAGTTATTCAGGTCGTTCCTGAACATAAGCTGCGCTGTCACACGGCGCGGCAGGAACCCGGCGGCGGCGGTTTGAACGTTGCACGCGCCATTCACAAGTTGGGCGGCACGGCCACGGCGCTTTACGCCTGCGGCGGACTCACCGGTGCCACATTGAAACAATTGCTGACTGCCGAAGCCATTCAGCATCAGCCGCTGCCGATCCAAGGCTGGACACGTGAAAGTTTTGCCGTATTGGAAGAAAGCACCGGTTTGCAGTACAGATTCAGTTTGCCGGGGCCGCAATTACAGGCAGCCGAATGGCGCCAGGCTCTAACCGTATTGCAGACTTTAGAACCGCGCCCGCAATGGCTGGTCGCCAGCGGCAGTTTGCCCATCGGCGTGCCTGACGATTTTTTTGCACAAGTGGCACGCATCGGCAAAGAGTTGGGCATCAGTGTGATCGTGGATACCTCTGGCCCTGCGTTGCATGCCATGGCAGATGCCGAAGCCTTCTTGCTCAAACCCAACTTACGCGAATTAAACCAATTGACCGGCCAATCTTTGGATGATGAAGCCGAGCAGGAACGCGCCGTGTGCGAGCTCATCGAAAGCGGTCATGCCCAGGCCATCGTGTTATCGCTGGGCGGCGCGGGGGTGTTACTGGCAACGGCGCAAGGCTGTCTGCGCTTACGTTCGCCAATTGTCCCTATCGTCAGCAAGATCGGCGCGGGTGACAGTCTGGTCGGTGGCTTGACGCTTGCGCTGGCACGCGGCTGGCCGCTAACTGAGGCCGTGACTTACGGTGTGGCTGCCAGCGCCGCCTGCGTAATGACGCCGGGCACGGAGCTTTGCCGGTTGGCGGAAACCGATCGTCTATATCAGAGCCTGAAAAACTCGCTGCGTTAATCTCGCCTATTTACCCACATCATTTTTCGCGGCTGATTCCGTTGAACCATATTCGTCCAGCTTTCGATAAAGCGTCTTGCGATCCATCCCGAGTATTTCAGCCGCGCGTTTTTTGTTGCCTTCGGTTCGGCGCAGAATTTCAAAGATGTATTCGCGCTCAATTTCGCGCAATGGCAGGTTTTGCGCGCTCGACCTGGCAACCAGTGTTGCAGCATCGCCGCTGGTGCGAACTCGCTCCGGCAATACTTCAGGCGTCAGCGTCGTGCTATGACAAAAAGCCGCGGCCCGTTCGATTGCGTTTTCAAGTTCGCGCACATTGCCCGGCCAGGCGTAAGCCGTGAGGATGGCAAGGGCTTCTGGAGAAACATCCAGCGGTTCACGCTGAAGCATCTGGCAGTTCTTTTCCAGAAAGTGTTCAACCAGCAAAGGAATGTCGAGCGGGCGTTCGCGCAACGGCGGAACCTTGATGCGAATGACGTTCAAACGCCAGAACAGGTCTTCACGAAACCGGCCAGCTTCGATTTCCTTTTCCAGATTGCGATTGGTGGCGGCAACGACTCGCACGTTAATCGGACGTTCGGCATTTGACCCCACGCGCCGCACAGCGCCTTCCTGCAAGGTGCGCAACAGTTTAGGCTGCATAGCCAGCGGCAATTCGCCTATTTCATCCAGCAACAGCGTGCCGCCTTCCGCCGCTTCAAACAGCCCGGCGCGCGCCTGCTTTGCGCCAGTGAATGATCCGCCCATGTGGCCAAACAATTCAGACTCAACCAGATCAGCAGGAATCGCCGCACAGTTGACCGGCACGAAAGCGCCTTTGCGATTCGACACTTCATGAATCGCTCTCGCAACCAGCTCTTTTCCGGTTCCGGTTTCGCCGATAACCAGGACGTTGCTGTTGCTGCGCGCCGAAACGTTGATCATTTCGAACAAGGCTCGCATCGGACGCGATGCGCCGATAATTCTGGCGGGGGTCGCCGGAGCTTCCCGGCGCAATTTTGCCTGAGCGCGTTGAGGCGCGCTGCGATCCAAAGCCTCCGTTACCGTTTGCAAAAGATCGGACGTCTCGAATGGTTTGGTCAGATATTGAAAGGCTCCGCCTTTGACCAATTCGACCGCCTGTTCGATGGAGCCAAAGGCGGTGATGACAATAACCGGGGTTTCAGGGCGCTTTTGCCGCACAACCGCCAACAACTGGTCGCCTGACGCCCCGGGCATCTGAACGTCGGTAATGACCAGGTCAATCATGTCATCAGCGCGTTCGACCTGTGCAAGCGCCGCGCGGCCATCCGCCGCAGTTAACGGTTGATACCCTGCATCTTCCAAAACTTCTTCGATGAAGTTGCGCATGTCGGCATTGTCTTCGGCCACCAGAATTCGTTCTTTCAAGTGATTGCTCCGTTATGATGTTGAGAAAAAGCTTCGCTGACAGACGGCGCTGAGGCGCTGGGCAGCCACAGTAAAAACACCGCGCCACCATTGGTGCCATTGATTGCTTCAATGCGTCCGCCGTGTTCTTCGACAATGCGCCTGGCAACTGAAAGTCCCAGTCCAGTCCCTTTGCCTACTTCTTTGGTCGTAAAAAATGGATCGAAAATACGCTCCAAATTGTCCGGGTCAATGCCCGGCCCACTGTCGGCGATACGCAACAGCGTGAACCCGGCTTGATTGCCATCGGCATGCTTAAGCTTATGTTCGGCGTTTTTTTCAATTACCAGCCGCAGGTTGCCGCCACCGGATTCCATCGCATGCAAAGCATTCAAAAATAGGTTCAATAAAACCTGATGCAACAATTTACGGTCGCCTAAAACCCAGGCTTGGTCGGTGATCGAAAGTTCGATACGCACCCCGTATTTGTTTGCATCGGCCTCTACCAGTTCGTAAACCTCTGCCGCCAGTTGTCGCAAATTTAATGGATGGCGCTGCAATTGAAAGGGGCGCGCCAGATTCAGTAATTGCCGCACCAAATGTGTGATGGCATCGGCCTGGGCGTTGATGATCGTCAAATTGCGCTGCTGCTTTTCGGGCAATTGCGGCACACCTGCCAGCACCATGCCAACGCGCCCTTTGATGACGTTAAGCGGCGCTCCTAATTCATGAGCGACGCCTGCGGCAATGCGCCCCACCAGCGTCAGACGTTCTCCTTGACGTAACTTGCGTTCCAGTTCCAATTCGTTGGCCGCTGCACGATCAGCCGCATCACGCTGTTCGGCCAGCTTCGCGGCCATTTGGTTGAAACCGCTGGCCAACTGCGCCAGCTCATGCTTGCCGCGCGGCACAGGGACGCGGTACTCGAAACCGCTTTCGCTAAGCTCTTTTGTGCCTTGCAAAAGCGCATAAAGCGGGCGCAACAAATAACTTCGCATCGTCAGGGTGACGACTAAAATTACCGCTACGCAGAGCGCCAGTGTAATCAAAACGATGTCACGCCGCGCACGCGCACGGTCCGTCGCAATATATGAAGTAGGCTGAGATATCTCGAAAGCTGCACGTTGTCCTGTCGCCAGCCGAATCGGCATGATGATCGAAAGCAACTCCAATCCTTGAGTAAGCTCAGCCATCTCACCCGTCGCCATAACCTGCTGAATTTCAGGAACGACACGCAACGATGCAGGAGCAGCAGGATTGGACAGCAATGCGACCTGCCCGCGCTCATCAAAAAGAATCACGCTATAAACCTTGGGTTTTTCGCTCAACCGATTAATCAACTGTTGAACGCTTTCCGGGCGACCGGCGCGGTAGGCTTCTTCGAGTGCAATCTGTAAGGTGACAGCATGCGCTCGCAATTCGTTGCGTGTGGCATTTTCCAGAATCGCCACGCGTTGACGCAGTATGTACCATCCTCCCAATGCCATCACGCTGCCAATCAGGATTGTCAACAACAAGATCAACCTGGTGCTCAAACTTAAGCTACCGACTTCCCGATCGAAGGCTTTTTGATCAAGCACATTCGCCCCGCTGCTCTCGTTGAACAATTGCTTTGCCATAGATGACCTTTTGAAAAGACGATAAGAAAACGAACGCTGTGCAGCGACGCGCCATACCTCGCAACAGCTTCGTGAATTGATGCCGCAGCAAGGCTCAGGAAAATCGAAACCGGCGAAATTATCCAGCAAAGCGCAGAGGAAGTGAAAGTGCGAAGGAGGAGAAATACCAGCCTAACCCATTTATTCGAGGGCGAGTCAGCGCCTATTTATTCTCAGAAAAATTAGCCACAGAGACACACAAAGCCACTGAACGGAGAGATAAATGGTAGTCGAACTGGCATCAGAGACTGAATATGGCTCTGTTGCGTGAGAAAGCCGATTGGGCAGGTGCGGGCTTCAATTGCTGATGCAGTGTGTCCACAACCAGATTCAGTCCCTGCAAACTGCGCAATCCCAGTCGTTGATGGTCAGCGCGTTCGGCGAATACGACTTCGTCAATAGTGAAACATTTGCCCACACGCAAAATGACGAAGCCTGTGCTGCGCACGATGCGTTCTCCCTGATCCGTCAGAAATTCTATTTCCTTTTCGCGCTTGACACTGATTGCTTCCAGCGTGGCTTTGGGTATCCAGGTATGAACACTTGAATCATCCACCGGAATCGCCGGCAGCGAAGCCGATTTGAGCCGGCTGACAGAATGCTGCACCTGACAGACGACGGAAAATTGATTCGACATGCTTAGCTCTCCTTTCTTTAGCATTTAAGAAGCCGTTTTATTACTCACCGGGCATTTGGACACTGACACGGTACCGCGCGCGTTAGCAATCGGCTGCTAGCCGAAGCTAACAGCTTGCTGGCGCGCGCCGTACCGCACCAATCTTTTCTACTTTTGATTTAGTTGGCCTGACGGCTGATAGTGAGCGTCGTCAGCGAGCCGGATTTGGCCTGAAACATGCTGACCCAAAACTTGCCAGCGTTGACGACTTTTCGCGCGAATTTCGATCCATTGGGCTTCGTCTGAATTTGTGCGTCGCCTACCGCGTCGCTCCAGTCAGGCGCTCGTTTGGCGTCGGTACAGTAAAACTGAATCACGTTAACCTTGTTCTGCGAATTGAACCGCACTGTTAGCATGTCGTCGCCTTCAAGCTTGAATTCATCCATGTTCTTATTGGTGCGTGCAGGTTTGCCAAGTAATTGGCGAACCTCTTCCCGCAGCATGTCTAATTTGATGCCGCGAAATTCAGGCTTGACCTTTATCTCTTCGGGTTCTTTTGCCTTCACCGTTTCCTGCTGGGCAACACCTGGGTTGGTTTGCTGTGTTTGCGCTAACAGCGCCAGCGTGGTGTTCTCTGGCAGAGACGCCATACAACAGTAAATCGCCGCCGCCAATAAAATGCCGTTTTTCATGATTTTCATACAATCCTTTTTGTGATGGTTTATTGGGTGAGTGTGATTACCCAATGGTAATTTGAACTAGATCGCTCAAACTGTTTATGGCAGTTGAAGATCGACTCCGGTTATGCCGGTACGATCAGTTGCCTGGATTCCTGCAACCAACGCAACGGCAAACGTCCTGGGATGAAAAAACTGTCGCACCACAATTCCTGTAACCGTGACCGGGCGATGCGATAAATGAACTTGTGACGCTCTTCGCACAGATGGATTTCCGCGACATACCCCAACTCCTCGCCTTTTTCAGTCACCACCTGTGC
>JBGAPB010000164.1:0-13292 GCA_044221525.1 Blastocatellia bacterium
GTCAGCCAGGTTTCCGGCGTCCAAAGTCTGCGGGTAAACGACCGTGAACGGAAAGTCGAACTGTTCCAGAATCCAGCGCGTCCAGCCTGAAGGCATTGAGCCACCGTAACGATCCCATAACGCGATGCGCGGCTGGCGAAGTTTGAGCATCTCGCCAACGTTCGGCTTGGTCGTCATCGCCGCAAAGCGCAATCCCAAATCCGCCGAGAGTTTTTGCACTCGCGCCGCCGTCGTAGCTTTCGCCGGAATGTAAATCGTTCCCGCCGGATGAGTTACGCCGCCAACGGTCAGCGGTTGTTTCAGCCAGTAAACCTCTTCGCCATCTTTTAACAGCCGGTTGGTGGCGATGAACGAATCGTTTGTTTCGTGGCTGAGCAAATAACAAGCGATATTTCCAGCCACTGGCGCCTTGCTCGGCAGCGGTTTGGCGAATCCGTTGACCTTTTCAAACGGCCCTTCAAAGCCATCCAAAATGCGGTCGAACTGAACTCCCATCTGGTAAGCCAGCGTCCAGCCTGCGTTGTCGTAAGGCGGAATCGGTGGACCGCCGGGATATTGAAAATCGTTCGGATGGTCTTGAGGCTCGAACATATCCATCACGTGCGGACGAAAAGCTTGCGCGGTTTTGACTACGAAAGATCCTGCCGGATAGGACTTGCCGTTAACCTGAAAATCCGCGCTGGCCTGATGAATCGTGATGCCGGTTTTGATCAGAGCGTTGACGAATTTGACCGCCGTCAAAAAATCCGGCTGGTTTGATGGAATGATGAAACCGCGTGGATCGCGTTTTTCCGGCGTATGCATTGCGTCGAAAAACTTCGTCGGAGTTCCGCCACGCCCAAATCCACCGCCGCCTCCACCGCGCCCTTGCCCGGCAGCGGGTTCGTTGTCGCCACCGGCACCGCGCTGTCCTTGACGCTCTTTGTCGGCAGCTTCCTGAGCTTCAGCGATTTCGTGTGGACTGATTGTCCAGGTGTCTCGGTTGCCGCGCTCAATCGAGTTTTTGCCCATCCGGTAAATGTTGAACAGGAAATCTTCGCGGTGCTTGGAAGCAATATCCAGAACAGCCCAATTCGCCGTCAGCGAGTATTCGATGGATTGGCGGAAGTGCCATTTCTGCGGAGCAATCGGCGATGGCAGGTCTCCGCGCGGCAGTTGATTACGCAACACCAGCGGAATTTCCATCGGCGTCGGATTGCCGATGGTTTCGGTCAACAAGCCGATCATGTTGTGGAAGTAAACTGTCGTTCGCAGTCCGCCGTTCCACCAGGTCGAGTAACTCGACCCGGAGCGCATTGTCACTCCCGGTTTGCCTTCGACCAGAAAACGCGTGTGCATTGACGAAGCGACCATATCAATGCCGATGGGAATCAGCGGATCGAAATTGAAGTTGAACGGATCACGAAAAGGCGGCGCGAACATTACCGTTCCGGCTGGCCCGGTTTGGTGGTGGTTGTAAACAATGTGCGGAAACCATTCGTGGAAAAACACGCGGTTGATGGCTTCGCTTTCCGGCTGAGCCGACATGTAAAAGTCGCGGTTGTTGTCGTGCCCAATGTACTTTTGATACAGGCGCGGGATATTCATGTTTCGTTTGGCGGTGTCTTGTTCGCGCATGTACCAGTTGGAAACCAATTCCATTCCGTCCGGATTGACCAAACAGCCCAGCACAATCACGTCATTCAGAAACCGCTTCATTTCGTCATCGTTGCGACTGTTGAGCTGCCAGATGGTTTCGATCAGTTGCTGCGCGCCCAGCACTTCTGTCGCGTGCAAACCGCCGTCAATCCAGACAACGGCTTTGCCCTCTTTGGCCAGGGCGCGCGCTTGATCGTCGGTCAGCCCTTCGGCCTTAGCCAGCTTTCCGGCAATTTCCTTGTATCGGTCGAGCTTCTTGAAATTTTCCGGCGAAGTAATGATCGCCGTGTACATCGTGCGGCCTTCGGCGGATTTGCCGATTTCGACCAGCCTCATGCGGTCGGATTCGGCGTCCAGCTTTTTGATGTAGGCTTCATATTGAGTGTAGTTGGCGAGTTGGTAATCGTCGCCGATGTTGAATCCGAAATGAGCTTTGGGACTGGTCAGGTTTTGGGCGGAAACAGTGGCAATGGCAAGCGCGCAAATCAGCGCAGCCATCAGCCAACGACTAAACGCGTTCTTTAGCATGGGCGAACCTCATAAATTGTTTGATAGTTTTCGTATGGAAATCGCTTCGACTATTAAGCCAACCAAAAAAATGTGGCACGGCTGATGACGCATTCTGGAAACAGCCGGTTACGAGAACAACCGTCATTACAATTTACAACAATTGACAACCAATGTAAGTCCAATGACAAGCCGCATCAGCCAACGTGGCTATCCTGCCGACGCTTATTTTCACTCTGACGGATTCAATCTGGTTTTCAACTATGCAGATCAAATCGCTCAACGAACAGATCCAAGTCTGGCGACCTGACGGCTTTCCCGGCATAGAGTTGCGAAAAGGGTTTTGCGTCAGCCAGCCATACCCTAAGCACTGGCACGAGGAATTCCACTTCTGCCTGATCCTGGGTGGTGGCGGCGAATTGAATTACCGTCGCGAACGCTATTACACACCGGTCGGAAGCCTGACCATAGTTCATCCTGGCGAAGTTCATTCCAATAACATCGTAGAGCAGCAAGGGTGCAGTTATCTCAACCTATATTTGGAACCTGAAATTGTTCAGCAAATCGCTGTTGAAATCACCAGACGTCAAAAGACTCTTCCCTTCTTTTCACCCGAACCGATTGATGATCCTGACACCGTTCGGCTCTTTCAAAAGCTGCACAAAAGCCTGGAAGGCAGTTCGGGAAGGTTGGAGCAGGACGAATTGCTGCTTGGGTTTGTCAGCGAACTCATCACAAACCGTTCTGAATCGAAGCTTGAATTGGCAGAAGTCAGCCGCGAACAAATAGCTGTCAATCGAGTGCGGGATTATTTAGCTCAAAATTTTGCTGAAAATGTTTCGCTGGATTCTTTGGCTGGTCTGGCCGACCTTAGCCCTTTTCATCTGAACCGAGTATTCAGTAAAGAGCTCGGATTGCCGCCGCACGCCTTTCAGACTCAATTGCGAATCGCCCGCGCCAAATCCCTTCTGCGGCAAGGCTCTACAATCTCGCATACAGCCTCAGAAGTCGGTTTCGTTGATCAAAGCCATTTCACTCGACACTTCCGCCGGCTGGTCGGCGTCACGCCCGGCCATTACCTGCAAGGAAGCAAGAACGTACAAGACTGAAGTCTTTCATTTATTCAAGAATTCGCTCGCTGACAAATTCAATCAGGAAAAGGAGAAAGCTGATGTTCAAACAAAGTCGGACAAGTTTGCTTTTTGTCATTCTGATGATGACGACCGGCGCAGCGGCACAATCGCCTCGTTCGGCGCTGGACTTCTTGAAACGCGGCAACGAGGCTTTGGCCAATGGTGAGTGGGCAAGCGCCGTCAATGATTTCACCCTCGCAATTCAGATCAATTCAGGCAACAAAGCGGCTGAAACTTCAAAGCAGGTCGGCGCAGTTGATTGCGCCGAAATTGCCACCAGCGATGATTTCAACGCCTGCGCTTTTTGTAATCGCGGCCTGGCCCATTACAGGTCGGGCAATTTGGATAAGGCCATTGCCGATTTCGACCGCGCGCTTCGCATCAATCCACGCCTGGCTGATGCTTACAACAATCGCGGCAACGTCTGGCAGGCAAAAGGGGATTTGGACAAGGCTCTGACGGATTTCGATCAGGCGATAAAACTGAATCCGCGCCACTGCCAAGCATTCAACAATCGCGCCAATCTGCGCCAATCAAGAAACGATTTCAGTGGAGCAATCAATGATTACAGTCGCTCGATCGAACTTGATTCAACCAATGCAACGGTCTTTGCCAATCTCGGTCTGACTCTGATACGGCTTGGCCGAAACGACGAAGCCAGTTTGAATTTCAACCGGGCCTTGATGCTTTCCCCGACAATGAAAGACAAGCTGGAAGAACTAATCAAACAGGAAAGAAGCCTTTACCTGGCAAAACAATAAACAACTTCGAAAGGAAAACTATGAAACTTCGACCATTCAAAATGATCTTATTGGCAGTGTCCGTGACGCTTCTGGCCGCAGCTGTGATTGCGGCGCAGAAAAAATCAATTCAACCTGACGTGAGCAAAATCCCGGAAGGCAAAGGCTGGAAGGTCAGCGGAAGAAAAGTAACCGCCGTGACCGATGAAAAACACAAAGCCGTCCAGTTCGACGAAGCCGCCGGGCAAGGTCTTGCCTGGTTGGAAGACGTTGAGTTTGAAAACGGCACAATCGAATTTGATGTGAAGGGCAAAGACGAGCTTCAGAAAAGTTTTGTCGGTGTGGCTTTTCGCGGCCTGGACGACACAACTCAGGATGTCGTTTATTTCAGGCCATTCAACTTCAAAGCCGAAGATCAGGTTCGCCGAATTCACGCCGTGCAGTATGTTTCGCATCCGACCTTCACCTGGAAAAAGCTGCGCGAAGAACGCAATGGCCAATACGAAAAAGCCATTTTTCCCAAACCCGAAATGCCTGCTCCAGACCCAAACGGATGGTTTCACGCGCGCATAGTTGTCGCCAAACCGAAGATCAACGTTTACGTCAACGATTCAAAAGAACCAAGTCTGACGGTTGATGAGTTAAGCGACCGCAAAGGCGGCAAAGTTGGTTTTTGGGTCGGCGAAGGCTCTGGCGGTATGTTTGCCAATCTAAAAATTACTCCGGCAAAATAATTGACCTCCAGCCGACAAGTTTTGAATGGCCGGAAAGCAGGAGCAGACCAATTCCCTGCTCCCGCTTTCTGCAACTCACTTGAACGTCACGGTCACGGCATTCGCCAATCGGCCATCAATCAAACAATTGATCGTTACTTCGCCTTTGCCTTTCAAACTCCTGGGCAGTTCGACATTGATCTGATCCAGACCGACGAAATCTCCCTGAGGCCCTGCGTAAGAAACCGGAACCGTTTCGCTGCCCACCAGCACGGTGACCGCCGACAGAGCCGAACGGCCTTGAATGCCGGTTCCGTAAAGTAGCAAAAACAACTTGTCGGTTTCTTCGCCAAAATCAATCGGGACAGGCACAAAAGCATTCTGGGCCGAGTCGAAGCGCGAGACGGCTTCGTAACTTTGAGCGCCATTAGCTTTGCTGCGAAAGACGATTGCCGATGCCAGTCCTCTGCCGTTGGAGTTGGCCGTGAACAAACTTGGCGCTGCCGCGCTGAGGGTCACGATTCCATCCGCGACTGAAACTCCGTCAACCAAAACCGTGAGCAGCGACACTCCGGGCGTTGCGTCAGCCGGGATCAAAACATTGACCTGCCCAGGAGCGACGAAAAACAGCTGCGCCGATTTCAGAACTCCTGCTCCGTCCAGCACATTGACCGTCGTGCCGTTCAGGTTGGTCGGCAAAGGCAGCGAAGCTGCGCTTTGAACGCTTTTGGCCAAACCGGCTCCGAAAATTGCTCCAATCGAATTTGGCGCAAGCCCGGCGGTAAAACTGGCGGCTGAAACGCTGGAAGCTCGGCCAAGCTGGCGAATCGTGACCGTCTGACCTCCGATTGAAATTGTTCCGGTTCGCCCCGCCGAATCCGTGTTGGCGGCGATTTGGTAATTGAGCACGAACTTGCCCGCGCCGTTTCCACTGGCAGGACTGGTCATCGTAATCCACGGCACGGCGGGAACCGCCACCCAGGAACACGCGCTGTTCGTGGTCAAGACATTTGCGGTTGTGACTCCCGTCGAAGAGATCGTGTGACTGGTTCGGCTCAGCGAATAAGTGCAATTGATGACCGACAGATTGGCTTCATTCGACACTCCGCCGCCGGGCGCAGGGTTTGAAACCGTCAGAGCTTTCAACCCGATTGCCGACAAATCGCTGGCAGGAATCGTCGCATCAAGTTGAGTGCTGTTGACGAAGATCGTCGCTCGGTTTTGACCGCTCAGCCGTACGACCGATTGCGCAGTGAAGTCAGTTCCGAAAACGCTGACCGTCACCGGCTGAGTTCCAGAAGCTGCTGTGTCGGGCGACAAACGAGCAATCACCGGAATCGGATTGTTCGCAGTGACGCTGAAATTCAGCGCAGCGGATTCGCCTCCGCCTGAATTGAAGACCGTCACGCGAGCGGTTCCGGCATTGGCGACATCGGCGGCTGTAATTTGCGCGGTCAGTTGACTGCCGTTGACGAAGCTTGTCGCTCGGTCGCCGCCGTTCCAACGAACTACGGAATTCGTCTTGAAGTTGTCGCCCTGCACAATCAACGTGAAAGCCGCGCTGCCCGGAGCAACTGCACTGGGACTGATCGCAACAGGCAAAGCCGTCGGTGTGACTCCGTAAGTCGAGCCAAACTCCGCGCGAGCAATCAAATTCAGCGGAACGTTCCCTGCTCCGACAAAGGGCTGAAAGCTGCCGCCGTTGTTGCTCGAAGTGAAAGAGCGACGTTGCTGTCGTCCGTTGCGGTCGCCACTGACTGAAACATTGGAGCTTGCCGATTGAACTCCGACGTAAACATCGCCCGCCGCAATCGTCGGCGGAGTCGGAATCACGACTTCAGTAAACCTCAGAGAACCAAGTGCCGGAATCGTGATCGCGCGATCCACAATCAAAGTCGGATTGGCCGGAGGCTGGCCGGTTCGATTCGGATCAACAAAAGCGACAATTCGCATTTGCTGACCGACAGCGGACGACCCATCGGCATTCAACGGCAATTGAACTTTGATGGCCTGCAAGGTTGACGGATACCGCGAAGGCGAAAGCCGATTGACGACCATCGCGCCATTTAACGCGACGGTTTCTTCGCGCGAACCGTCATCGGTTGAAAGCACTTCGGAAATCGCTGCGCCGGGGTTGATCTTGTAACCCATGTAACTGAGCGCCAGCAGATCGGCAGCAGTCGCATATTCACGCAGCCCCTGCCCCGCGTTTGGATCCATAATTCCAATGAACCGCCCTGTCTGGCCGTCGTCTTTCCAATGGCTGGCCTGTTCGCCATCGCCGCCAGAATTATCAGGGCCGCCGGTTGAAAGCCCCAGGGCTGATTCGCCGACAAAATGAACCTGTTCGCCGCCGATCAACTGCAAACGTTTGTCGTTCGTAATCGAATTCAACGTCAATGTTCCAGGGCGAAAGCGAAACAAATCCCAGGTCGTGGGGAACAACGGAATGGTTGGAGAAAGCTCTCTGAAACCGACGAACGAATTGAAGCCCAGCGCATGGCCGATTTCGTGCGAAGCGATTGCCTCGAAATCAATCTTGCCGGGATCAACTCCATCGGTTGGGTCGAAGTCGTAGGTGAATGCAGAGTTGAATCCGATGGCTGGCGGGCCGCCGATTTGCGCGGCTTCGGCGTCGGGATTGGCCGTCGCAGACAAAGCTCCTAGAGCGCGCAACACTGGCGAACTTGCCGACGTGTTGGCGGTCACCCCCAAATCCGTGTTGATGATTGTCGTCGGCAACGCGCTGAAAACTTCTGTCTGACGAGCGTCGGCGGCTCTGGAAATCAGCAGGTTGCGAATGACTCCGTACTGATTGGAAATGCCCAGCAACTGTGGGATGGTTGAACCGAGCGTGTCCGATTCATAAGCCTGCCCCATGAACGTCGTCCCAAAATCCACGTCAATCACTACAGTTATCTGCGTTTGAATAACCGATTCCCATCTGGCCGCGGCTCGCAAAAAAGATTGCTTGGCGGCGGCAAAAGATTCCAATTGTTGGGTCCCGCGTAAGGTAATTTTCATTCCCTGCTGCTGCTGAATCTGATTTGTCGAATCGCCTGACAACTGATGCAACTGAACCTGCTGACGATTTTTGACGAACTCAGCGGCTTCGGCCTCAGTCATCGTCCGGCAGTTTGAACCTTCGCCGGAGCGTTTCACTACATACCCAAGTGATTCCAAACGTTGAATGTTTTCGGGCGAAATGCCTTCGACGGACTGAGCCTGCCGTGACGGCATAAAAACAAAACTGATAAGAGCGATGAAAAGAGTTAGATAGATAAAAATTCTGCTACGGCGATTGTTCATTCGTTACCTCCGAATTTTTCATGCAGGATTGCAAACAGGGGAAGTTGGTTTGTTTTCAAATCGGTGGGAGTTGGGAACTGGATTCTGCTGAGACGCGCGGCGAGTTGCAAGCAGAGTGATTCAAGGAGTTGACTGTTAAACGCAAAAACGGAAGCCGTGGACTCAGACCGACACACACTGTGATCTGAGCCACGGCTTCCGGCAACCACTGAATTCCACTGCCCCCTCTATACATAGGGCGGGCAAAGTTTCCGAACTCTCAAACGATTGTCGTGCATTGGATAGTCAGGAAAGCAAGCCACTACCTGACAAATCTGGGCTGTCGAGTCATTCTGGCAGGGCTCAAATTCATAGAACTCTTCCCGATTCCGGCTCTCGCAACAGAATTTCAAACATAGATCGAATTTATTGCAAGGTTTGGCAAAGATTTGCCGACTTAGCCACTAAATCACTGAAAAAAACACACTTACTCTTAGGAGGCCTAGTGAGTCGGCGAAATCACAACCCTTGGGCTTTTTCACCAGCAACCGAGAGGTCGCCACCTGTCCAGCCTTTGCCCACTTTTTATATTGACAAAGACTGAACAGGATTATACTTTTAGCTTGCTTGCGAGGTTGGTTGAGTTTAGTTGAAATTCAGCCGATGAACAGCCATACACGTTGGCTGCTCCGATTTTGGTCTTTGATGAATAGAGTGAATGCTAATTCTATGGGGGCTGGTTCGGTAAGCGGTGACGGCGATAAGCAATCATTCCTTTCATTTCGGGTCATCTCGCCCGCCAAAGCGAACAATGCGAAGTCATTGAGTCTTCGCGAAATAATTAAATGATCTGTTTCAAAGGAGAGAGGTAAACTTATGAAGATACGAGCTTTTCGCTCACTGTACGTCAAAACGTTTTTTGCGGCGTTGTTATTGATGGGGTCGCTTTCAAATTCGATCTCCGCAGCACCGACCGCTCTGTTGACCGATGGAAAAACCAGCGTCACGTTAAGCAATGATTTCCTTGGAGCCCTTGTTGCTCTGAGGCTTTCGGCAGGAACAGTCGGTGATGGAACTTTACGTAGTGGCGTGGCGAGTTTTCCGGTCACCGGAGGTGCGTTGGATTTGGCAACAGCCAAAGGTGAAATCAATCATTCCGGCGGATTGGTTCTCGCCGCCGGTTCAACACGAGTCGAATTGCTGAGCTTCAACATTGACACCAGCGGTTCCAGAACAGTTCTCACAGGCTTGGTCACTGTCAATGGAGATTTTGTGGGACGTTTGCCGCTTTTCGATCTCGGATTACCTTCAATCACGCTACCTTTGCAGCCGCAAGCTTTCAACAATATCTTTCTTCCCGGAGTTAAGGTCACGTTGTCCGCTGAAGCTGCTCAAGCGTTGAATTCAATCTTCGGCGTGACAGCATTTGCGCAAGGCTTCAACATTGGCACGGCCTCTGTTTTCGCCGTGACAACAAATTCGCGTCGTAACCCTTTCGTCAACTAAACAATCAAGCAAACACAGCAAAGCCTTCACCGTTGGGAAAACCTACGGTGAAGGCTTTGGCTTTTTACCATTCATTTAACTGGCGCGACCGAAAGAATCCGCTCAATCAGTTTCGTGTCCTTTGGCAGCATATTCGATTTCGGCAACCTCTCTACCAATGTCTCCCAATTCCTGTCGGCGGCAAAAACCCTTTTGAATAGTGGCAAAGCTTCGACTTGGAACGCGACATTGAAAACGCTGTCGCGGACAAAGCTGTTGAAATTGTTCTGTATTGTGGTCAAGGATTTAGTTCGGCCTTGGCTGCCGACAATCTGCAAAAGATGGGTTATACGAACGTGTTTTCAATGGCGGGCGGAATCAAAGCTCCGCGCGATGCCGGATATGCGATGGGGTAATTCGTTTACTTCATCGCATCTGCGAATGCCGCCAATCCTTCTTCCCATGGCGGCAAGACGATTTGTGGCTCTCGTATGGTTGTCAGGACTGAATACGCAGGCCGATTTGCCGGACGTGGAAATTCATCGGTGGCGCATGGCTCTACAGCCGTTTGAATACCGAAAAGCCGATACAGCCGCCGTGTCAGATCAAACCAGGTCGTCTGGCCGCCACCCGCCAAATGATAAATGCCGTAGCTTTGGGTTTCGATTAACCGCGCAATGGCTTCAGCCAGATGCGGCGCATAAGTCGGGGAACCGTGCTGATCGTTGACGACTTTGACTGATTCTCTGTGCGATTGCGCCAGCATGGTTTTGGGGAAGTTTTTCGCGTTGACGGGTTCGTGGTGATAAAGCCACGCCGTACGCGCGATGAAGTGGCGAGGATTAATCGAAGCAACGGCCTGTTCGCCCGCCAGTTTACTGCGCCCGTAAACCGACTGAGGGTTGGTTCGAGCAAATTCGTGGTAAGGCTTATTGCCCGCTCCATCAAAAACGTAATCAGTCGAAACCTGAACCAGTGGAATGCGTTGTTCGGCAGTGGCTATGGCCAGATTGCGAGGGCCTTCGGCATTGAGTTTGAAAGCTCCGGCTTCATCGCTTTCGGCCATGTCTACGGCGGTGTAAGCCGCACAGTTGATGACTATGTTTGGGTGATGAGCAGCAATGGCTGAACTGACTTCGTCAGGGTTGGTAATGTCGAGTTCGGCGCGGGTCAGCGCGATGACTTGCCTGTTCGCCATCGTTGTTTGCAGCGCCGAGCCAAGCTGGCCCCCTGCGCCGGTAATCAAAATTTTCATCCTGAAAAATCCTGTCAATCCTGCTTACTTTCAAACCAGGGCAATACATCCATCAGTTGCTGCAAAGGTTTTGCCATCAAATCTTTCTTCGACAGGATCGGTTCGCCGATTTCGCTCAGCGGCCAGGCGACGCCGATTTCCGCATCGTTCCATTGCACACTGATTTCCGAACTCGGATCGTAAAAGTCAGTGCATTTGTATTCGACTTGGGCAATTTCGCTGGTCACGCAAAACCCGTGAACAAACCCTGGCGGCACGTAAATCTGCCTGAAGTTTTCCGCCGTCAACCAGGCTCCGACCCATTGGCGAAAAGTCGGAGAACCGCGCCGAACGTCAACAGCGACATCAAAGATTTCGCCTTCGATGACACGAATCAGTTTGCCCTGAGGGCGACCGATCTGGGCGTGAAGTCCGCGAATCGTTCCCCGCTGAGAGCGTGAGTGGTTGTCCTGAACGAACTCCAGTTCGATTCCGGCTTCGCGGTATTTCTGGCGGTTGTAACTTTCAAAAAAGAAGCCGCGCTCATCGCGAAAAACCTGCGGTTCGATGATGACGACTTCTGAAATTTCTGTGCGTGTAACTTTCATTGTTGTTCGATCATTCTCAGCAAGTACTGGCCGTACTCGTTTTTCTTCATTGGCTCCGCGATGCGGCGAACTTCTTCCGCCGTCATCCAGCCTTCGCGATAAGCAATTTCTTCCAGGCAGGAAACCATCAAACCTTGCCGTTCTTGCAAGACCTGAATAAAGCCCGAAGCCTGTTGCAAGGATTCATGCGTGCCGGTGTCCAACCAGGCGATGCCGCGTCCAAGCTTTTCAACATGGAGCGCGCCCCATTCCAGAAAGACCCGGTTGACGTCCGTGATTTCCAGTTCGCCGCGCGCCGAAGGTTTCAGGTTGGCAGCCACATCCAACACTCGGTTGTCGTAAAAATACAAGCCAGTCACTGCCCAATACGAACGCGGCGCTTTGGGTTTTTCTTCCAGACTGATCGCACGGCCTTCAGCGTCAAATTCGACCACGCCATAACGTTCAGGGTCGCGGACTTGGTAAGCGAAGACCGTCGCGCCCGCCGTTCGCTGCGAAGCTCGGCGCAAATCTTCCGGCAAACCGTGTCCATAAAAAATGTTATCGCCCAACACCAGAGCTACGTTGTCAGTGCCGACAAACTCGCGTCCAATGATGAACGCCTGAGCCAATCCGTCGGGACTGGGCTGAGCCGCGTAACTCAATTGCAAACCGTATTGCGATCCATCGCCCAGCAACCGCTGAAACTGCTCCTGATCCTGCGGCGTGGTGATGACCAGAATTTCCCGAATCCCCGCCAGCATCAGAGTTGAAAGCGGGTAATAAATCATCGGTTTGTCATAAATCGGCAGCAACTGTTTGCTGACCGACTTCGTGATTGGATAAAGCCGCGTGCCGGAACCTCCGGCGAGGATGATGCCCTTCATTAAGCTCTTACTCCCAAACGTTCGCGCTCGTATTTTCCGGCCAGCACAGTTTCGCACCATCTACGATTTTCAAAGTACCAGCGAATAGTTTTTTCCAAGCCCGCTTCAAAATCATAAGCCGGTTGCCAGCCAAGCTCCGCTCGAATCTTCCCAGCGTCAATGGCGTAGCGTTTGTCGTGGCCGGGTCGGTCGGCTACGAACTTTTTCAAATTCTGATAACTCGTTTTGCCTTGAGCCTTGAGCGCAGTATTTTCAGCCGCTGGCATAATTCGTTCAACTTCGTCGCAAATGCGGTCAACGATCTGCAAGTTCGTGCGTTCGTTGCCGCCGCCGATGTTGTATTTGCCGCCGGGCTGACCGTTTTGCAGAGCCAGCAAAATCCCAGAACAGTGATCTTCGACATAGAGCCAGTCACGAATGTTTCCGCCGTCGCCGTAAATCGGCAGCGGTTTGCCGTCCATCGCGTTCAACAGCATCAGCGGAATCAGCTTTTCCGGAAATTGCAGCGGGCCGTAATTGTTGGAACAGTTGGTAATTATCGTCGGCAAGCCAAAAGTTTCATGCCAGGCTCTGACCAGATGATCCGCCGAAGCTTTGGACGCAGCGTAAGGGGAGTTCGGCGCGTAAGGCGTCGTTTCGGAAAACAAACCCGTTTCGCCAAGCGAGCCATAAACTTCATCGGTCGAAACATGCAGAAAGCGAAACGCTCGGCGCGCTTCGTCGCCAAGTTTTGCCGTGTGCTTGCGCGCAAGTTCCAGCAGGACAAAAGTTCCGGCGATGTTGGTTTCGATAAATGGGCTGGGGTCGTCAATTGAACGATCTACGTGCGATTCCGCGGCGAAATTGACCACGGCATCCGGCTGGAATTCTTGAAAAATTGCCTCCATTGCATCTTTCACAGCAATGTCTGCCTTGACGAATCGGACACGAGAATCGCCAAAGGCCTCTTCAAGGCTGGCCAGATTTCCGGCGTAAGTAAGCTTGTCAACGATGACCAGGCGTGCCGCACTCTGTTTCAGCGCGTAACGTACAAAGTTTGCGCCAATGAACCCAGCGCCTCCGGTCACAATAATGGTTTGC
>JBGAPB010000165.1:0-14609 GCA_044221525.1 Blastocatellia bacterium
TGTGGCATTACATCTGGAAAGACAGCGGCGGCCATTTGGTCGGTCAGCGCGGCGTAGGCATGTATGGCGAATGGCTTTATTTCGTTGGCCCGGACGGCTGGCTGGTTCGCTGGAAGCTAAAACCGGCAAGGAACGCTGGCGCAAGGGAAATCGCCGACGAAAGCGACAGTACTTTCACCACATTGGCTCGGTGATTTGTCAAAAATCACGTGCTGGTTGGCGTCGGCGGCGACGCGATGGATATTCCTGGGTTCCTGTATTCCTTTGATCCGGTCAATGGCGACGTTCAGTGGCGATGGAATTCGACGCCGCGACCGGGCGAACCCAACGCCGACACCTGGCCGAACAAAGATGCAATGGAACACGGCGGAGTGATGCCGTGGATGTCGGTACTGACCCGAATTGAATTTGAGTTATTGGGGAACGGGCAATCCGAACCCGGTTTACGCCGCGCAAGGCCGCGCGGGCAGCAACCTGTACACCTGCTCAATCGTGGCGATTAACCCGGACACCGGAAAGCTGGCGTGGCATTTTCAAGCTTCGCCGTGATGACACGCACGATTGGGACAACGTCAGAAACTCCAGTGCTGTTTGACGCGACGATCAACGGCCAACCGCGCAAGCTGGTAAGGCCGCGCGCAACGGATTCTTTTTCGTGCTGGATCGCACCAACGGAAAGGCTCTGGTTTCAAAAGGTTACGTCGGCGTCAATTGGTCGAAAGGCATTGGCGAACGCGGAAGCCGATTCCAAATCCAGACAAAGACCCGAAGTTGACGGCTCGCTGATTAACACTGGTTGGCGGCGGCAACGAACTGGCACTCCGGGATTATTCGCCAGACACCGGTTTTGTTTTATGTCAACGCCCGCGAAGGTTACAGCGTGGCATCTGACCGACACAGAAGACAAACCCGAAGGTTATGGCGGAACCGGCGGCGCGCGGATTGTTCGCCGAACCCGTGTTTGAAGGCGCTGGATATTCGCACCGGCAAGAAATCACCTGGAGCCACAAATATCTGAGCGGCGGTTGGGGCAATTCCGGGCCGGGCATTTTGACTACGGCGGGCAAGCTGTTCACGGGCGATGCGACGAATAACCTAATCGCCTTCGATCCGGCAACGGAAGAAAATCTTGTGGCACTTTCGCGCCGGAGCGATGGTCGGCGCAACGGGCTGATGACTTATATGCTGGACGGCAAACAGTATTTGCTGGTTGGCGCTGGTGACTTTCGCTTTTCGCATTCAAAACTGGTGCGTAATCAGGGCTGGCAAAAGCTGGCAGGAAATAGTTACAGTACCGCGCGCGAAATAACTTTAGCAAGCGGCTTGTTCATCTAGAAATTACCCGCTTGCTTACGCGCGCGGTGCGCACACCTGTACCGGCAGCAAGCAAGCGGCTTGTTCACTTAAATTACCGCTTGCTTACGCGCGCGGTACTGTACCGGCAGCAATCGCTCGCTTACGCGCGCGGTACTGTACCAGTAGCAATTTTCCTGTCCCCATTTTCCTGCCGGCCCATCACCAACACTTTCACCCAGGGAACTTCCATGAACTCAATTTCCAGAAGAGACTTTTTCGTTCAAGCCGCTGCTCCGTTGGCGGTTGCTGCGGTTTCACCATCCGTCTTTGCGTCTTCGCCCAACCTGGCGCTGAGCAAAATGGGCATCGCGTCAACGTCGTTTATGGGAGCGCAAATTGGCGCGGCTCCACCGGCCAGCGCGGCAACGGTTGCCACAGCACAAGCAGCCAATCCGACTCGCTTTCGCGGGCGCGACGCAATGGAGTTTTTGGAAAAATGCCACGCGCTGGGAGCCGGAGGCATTCAGACTTCGCTCAATGGCGACCTGACAAAGCTGCGCGCTCGTGCTGATGAACTTGGGATGTATCTGGAAGGCATGGTTTCGATTCCGCGAAATGGCGATATGGCTGCGCTGGAAAAAGGCTTGGCCGATGCCAAATCCATCGGAGTCACCGTCGTTCGCGCGGCAATGTTGGGCGGACGCCGTTACGAAACTTTTCCGACTTTGGCCGACTGGAAAAAGTGGGTGGATCAAAGTTACGACGCGCTGAGGCTGGCAATGCCTGTGATTGAAAAACACAAAGTCGTCGTGGCGCTGGAAAATCACAAAGACTGGACGCTGGAAGATTTCCTGAAGCTGCTGCGTACGTACCAAAGTGAATATCTGCAGGTCTGTCTGGATTTTGGCAACAACATTTCTCTGCTGGACGATCCGATGGAAGTCATCGAAGGGCTGGCCAGATACGCCAAATCAACGCACATCAAAGATATGGGGTTGCAGCCTTACGAAGACGGTTTCCTGCTTTCCGAAGTCGTGCTGGGACAGGGCATGCTGGATTTGCCAAAGATCGTTTCGATAGTTCAAAAAGCCAATCCAACCACAAAATTTTCTCTGGAAATGATTACGCGCGATCCGCTGAAAGTGCCGTGTATGACGCCAAAGTATTGGGAAGTTTTCCCCGACCGAAACGGCAAATACCTGGCGCAAATCTTCAAGCTGGTGCAGCAGAAATCCAGCAAGACTCCGTTGCCGCGCGTGGATCAGCTTTCACCGGAAGCCAGGGCAAAAGTCGAAGAAGACAACGTCAAAGCTTGCATTCAACACGTCAACGAAAAAGGCTTCATCGCCTGACCGAATACAAACAAGGAACTCAAATATGACACGCAACAAAACAATCATCGCACTCTGCTTAACTGCGCTGAGCGCCATCGCCGCTTTCGCTCAACCCGCGCAACAACGTCCGCAACCGCCGCAGGTCACCTCGCCTGAAGTGTCCGCAGACCGGCGCATTACGTTTCGCATTCTGGCTCCTCAAGCCGACAAGGTTCGGCTGTCAGCCGGAGACATTCCGGGCATGGGTCCCGGCAAGGAAATGACCAAAGGCGAAAACGGCGTTTGGGAAATTACCATCGGCCCGATTGACGCCGGAGCCTATCGTTACAACTTCAATGTTAACGGCGTGTCGGTGATTGATCCGCGCAATCCTTCGATCAGCGAATCGAACAACAACGTCTGGAGTTTGGTTTATGTGCCGGGTTCGGATTTCAGCGACACCAAAGACGTTCCGCACGGCTCGGTTTCGGCTGTGACGTATTACTCGACGGCCTTGGGCAAATTCCGTCGCCTGCACGTTTACACGCCGCCGGGTTATGAACTTGGAACCGGCAAGTATCCGCTCTTTTATCTGCTGCATGGCGCGGGAGATTCCGATGAAGCGTGGACTTCGGTCGGACGCGCCGGATTCATCCTGGACAACTTGATTGCGGCCAAAAAAGCCAAGCCCATGATCGTAGTCATGCCCGCCGGTCACACACGGTTGAACCGCGCTCCCGGAGCGCCGCCAGCCGCAGGCGCCGTTCCGCCGCAGGATGAATTCGTGACTGAGTTCGTGAAAGACATTCAGCCCTTTGTCGAAAAGAGCTATCGCCTGTTGCCCGGTCGAGCCAATCGCGCCATCGCGGGGCTTTCGATGGGCGGCGGCCAGACGTTGAACATAGCGCTGCCCAACTTGGAAAAATTCGCTTACGTAGGCGTTTACAGCTCCGGCTTGCTCAGCGCGTTTATGCGACAAGGCGGCCCAGGCGCTCCGGCGGCCACGACTCCGCCACCGGCAGTGGCTTCGTTGTCACCCGCTGGCGAAGCCTGGGAAAAACAGATGCAGGCCAAGCTTGACGACGCTCAGGCGAAAAAAGGTTTGAAACTGTTGTGGTTCGCCACCGGCAAGGAAGATTTTTTGCTTAGCACAACCAAAGGCACGGTGGAGTTGCTGAAAAAGCATGGCTTCACGCCTGTGTTCAAGGAATCCTCAGGCGGACACACCTGGATCAACTGGCGCGACTATCTGAATGAATTCGCACCACAACTTTTCCAATAGATGGGACAATCCGGTTGTGGGTTTCGACAACGTGAAGTGCGTTACGATTTCAACAAACAAAGGCCCGAATCTACTGTTAGTGGATTCGGGCCTTTGTTTGTCAGGCGTCTATGGTTTGACTGGTAGAGAATTCAGACTGCGGCTTTTTTTCGCCGGTTCGATTTTCAGAGCTTACTTTGTCGCACAGCTCAATCGCAGAACGGTCAACGATTGCGGCGACAAGGTGTAACTAAACTCTGCCGTTTTTACGTTGAGCGGTTGTTCCGTCGGAACGACTTTGCGGGGAGCGTCCAAACTGTTTTCGGCTTTCAAATCGCCGCTGGTTAGAACAACAGCTTTGCCGACTTTTTCGATGCGCTTTACGCCCGCCAGATTGACGCGAACTTCGTTCGGCGTAATCGCAGAATTGACCAGCTTCAAGATCACTTCGCCGGTTCTAGCGTCGCGCTCGGCGCTGGCGTAAAGATTTTGCTGGCCGTTTTTCGCCAAACCGTCCAGCAGCACAGGCAACAAAGTGGTTCCCTGATTTTGGCCGAACAGTTTTTGTACGTAATAACTGGGCGTGCCGAACGAGCGCAGATTGTCGAACCAGATCAAGTTCGGAGACCATTGCCAGGCGTCAACGTGTCCGAACAACGGCGCGTAAGAAGCCATCTCAACCACATCGGCATTTCGTTCCAGGCCGGTCATCAAAGCGGCTTCGGCCAGCGCGGCTTCCCAGGTGTTGGGAGTATCAGGGCGACCTTGTTGTCTGGCGTGAGCGGCATACTCTCCAGCAAAGACCTTCGGGCCGGTGCGCGGATAATCATCGTACCGATTGACGTTGTCATAAAACCATTGCGGCGGTTTGTAATAATGCTCGTCCACGATGTCGGCTTTCAGTTCGCGCAGCTTGTCCCACAGAAAGCGGAAACGGTCGTCTCCGGGATCAGGCCCGGCGCTGGTGATAAGTTTGATTTTGGGATGTTTGGCTTTCAGCGCGCGGGCGAAAATTTCGTAACGTTCGATGTATTGCGGCCCCCATTGTTCGTTGCCTACGCCCAACATTTTCATGTTGAACGGAGCCGGATGCCCCATTGCCGCGCGTTTGCGTCCCCAGGGAGTCACCACCGAACCATTTGCAAATTCGATCAAATCCAGCGCGTCCTGAATGTAAGGATCAAGTTGGTCCAGCGGCGCCAGCTCTTTGGTGTTGAACTGGCAGGCCATGCCGCAATTGATGATCGGCAGCGGTTCGGCTCCGATGTCTTCGCAAAGCTGGAAGTATTCGTAAAAGCCCACGCCGAAGGACTGGTAATAATCTTCTGCGGCACGCGCCGGGTTTCGACTTTTGAATTCCGTATTCCAGCGATTGACGATCAGCTTGCGTTCGTCAACTTTGCCGATTGTGGTTTTCCATTGGTAGCGTGTTTCCAGTTCTCGGCCTTCGACAATGCAGCCGCCTGGGAATCGCAAAAAGCCCGGCTTCAAATCAGCCAGCAATTGAACCAGATCGGCGCGCAACCCGTTCGGGCGGCCTTTCCAGGTTGTCTTGGGAAACAGCGAGATCATATCCAGGTCAACTGTTCCGCCGCCCTCAACGATGACGTTCAACTGAGCTTTGGCGTCCGTGGCCGAGGCCATCATCGGAGCAGAGTATTCCTTCCAATCGGCAGTGATGATTTTGACGACGGTTTCGGCCAACTTTTGTCCGTTCGCTGAAACCAGTTCAACTCGCAAATTCACCGGCTTGCCGGCGGTTCTGGCCTGAACTGAAAAGTTGTAAACCTCGCCTTTGCTGACGCCTATGCCGCGAAATCCGCCATTGGTCAGGCCGAAGCCGCCTGTCGTTGATTCAGCTTTCACGCGCATAAAGTAATTATTGTTGCCCACCGATTCGCGCGTCATGACATTCAGCGAGCCGGTTGAGCCGCGCTCCAATCGCGCCCAGCCCATCATCGCCTGCGGAAATTCAAAAGAACGATTCTTGACCAGTTCGGCGTAAATGCCGCCGTCGGCTCCGAAGTTGATGTCTTCAAAAAAGATTCCGATTTGTTTGCCGCTCACCTGAGCGCCAGGTTTATCCACCTGCACGGTAACAGTCCGAGTTTGCGCGCTGGCAGGCGCAATGCGAGTCGTTATCGAAAACAAGCAGACCAGCACAACGCCGATCATCAATAGAAGAAGTTTGTTCATTGTTTGTCCTTTCGCTCTGTCGTGCTTGTCAGATCGTCCGAGTAATTGGCGTTGATGAATGCGGCCAGCGGGCAATCTTTCAATGCCTTAACGCCTTTGACGACCAATGCCGCGTTCACGCGCGCTCCGGCTGGCGCGGTGTGCGTATGATCTTCCAGAAAGTAACGTGACTTGGTTTCCGCCGGGCCGACCTGTTCATAATGGCGCGCGGTCAGTTCGTTTAGGTCAATGAACAAAGCTCCGCCAGCTTCGGCGGCTTCGCGCGCCCATTTGCCGTAACTATTCGATCCGCGTTCGACCTTGCCGTCTTTGAAAATGTTGCGAGCCACCAGCGACAACACAATTGGCGTAGCGCCTTTTGATTTGGTGTCGGAGATAAAACGCCGCATGTACCAGCCGAAGCTATGAACGACTTCGTGCTTTTTGGTCAGCAGATTATCAATTTCCTGAGTTTCTTCGCCGATGCCGCGAATCGAACCGCGAGCGCGAGAATCGTCATTGATGGCTCCGCCGTCGTTGTGACCGAATTGCATCAGTACGAAATCGCCGGGCTGCAATTGATCCAGAACCTGTTGCCATAAACCTTCGGTCAGAAAAGTTCGGCTGCTGCGTCCGCCGCGAGCGCGATTTTCGATCTTGATTTTGCTGGTATCGAAGAACTCCGCGATGGGAGTTCCCCACCCTTGCAAGCCTTTGGTGGAGTTGTTGACTGTCGAATCGCCGATGATGAAAAGCGTAGGCTGACGGCGGGCGGGTTGCGGAGTTCCGCCCTGCGGCACGACCTTCGGAGCATTCGGCGGAATCGGAGTTTGTTCCGGCTTAATCAGCTTCACGTCGGGCAAGGTTTTGATGCGCCAGTTTTTGAACTGCACCTTCATCGGAGGGCCGACGTGAACCTGGACGCCGACCAAACCTTCCAGTCTGCGTCCTTTTTCGTCGTGGTCAACGACATCGGCGGTCATGATTCCGTCAATCCAATGCTGGTGGTGATTGCCGCTGACAACGACTCTGTAATCGTGCCATTCGTCTGCGGCGAAGTCTTTGATTGCTCCAACCGCGCCGACGACCCAGGGCTGCCCGGCTGTGTCCACCACAACCTTTTCGCCTGTGTGAGCCAGAATCCGGCGACCGCGCTCTTCGTAAAGCATGCCGTTGTAATCGTTGCGGTTTTGCACGACATCGCACTGATAACCGGTCAGCACATACGGCCCAACTTCAGGCAGCGGGGCGCTGCGATATTGCAAGCCGGAGTTTCCGCCTTTGGTGATTTTGACCTGAACGCGCATTTCAAAATTTTTGACCGTGCCGCCTCGCCAAATGATGAAGCTGTTCATCTTCAAGGTTCCATCCGCCACGCCGGTCAATGCGCCGTCTTCGACCGACCAGTGTTTCGGATCGCCTTCCCATCCGGTCAGGTCTTTGCCATTGAAGATGTGTTTGAATCCGCGCTCCGGTTTTGGATTGGCAGTTTGCGCCGCCGCCATCACAGCCAGAATCATCAAACAAACCACGACTTTCATCCCATACTTTTCAATGCTCATAAAGTTCTCCATCACTAGCCGCTGAGCTTGTCGCACGTGCCGGTTACGAATCTTTAGCTTCAACCACTTCATCCCAGATGCGATGGTGATGAGTTTCTTTCAGGAAGATCGAACCGACCACAAAAGTAATACTCGCCACAATCATCGGGTAATAAAGCCCGGCGTAAATGTTCCCAGTCCAGGCGCAGGAAATCAGCCCAATCGTCGGCAGCAATCCGCCGAAGATTCCATTGCCTATGTGATAAGGCAGCGACAGCGAGGTGTAACGAACTTTGGCAGGAAACGCTTCGACCAGATAAGCCGCAATCGGCCCATAAACCATGCAGACAAAAATCAGTTGCAGGAACACCAGAAAGATCAGCAACGGCACATTCGGGTTTGTGGATTCTTTGGCAGGCTCCAGCTTGGTCTTGCCAGTCGTCGCGTCAATCACCGGCTGTCCGGCAGCCTCTTTGACCGGAGTCATAGCAGTCAGCTTGTATTCGCCTGTTGTCGGATTTTTCGTCGAAGTTAAAGCGCTGATGTCGTTCCCCGCCGCTCCAACCATTGCTTTGTAAATCGGGAAGTAACCAATCACGGCGAGCAAACACCCCGCCATCATCAAACGCTTGCGCCCAACTTTGTCCGACAGCGCGCCAAAAACCGTGAACAGAGGCATGCCAATCAGCAAAGCCACGGCCACGATGATATTCGCCGTCCGCGGAGCCACCTTCAGAATTGTTTGCAGATAAAACAGCGCGTAAAACTGTCCTGTGTACCAGACGACGCCTTGCCCGGCTGTGGCTCCGAACAAAGAGATCGCCACGCGCTTCAGGTTTTCGCGATTGGTGAAGGCTTCTTTCAACGGCTGAGTCGAAGTCATGCCAGTGGATTTGATGTGTTGAAAGATCGGCGATTCTTTCATCTTCAGCCGGATGTAAAGCGACATGCCGACCAGCAGAATCGAAAGCAAAAACGGAATGCGCCAGCCGTAAGATGAAAACGATTCTTTCGACATCAGCGATTGCACGCTCAAAATCACAGCCAGCGAAACGAACAATCCCAGCGTCGCCGTAATCTGAATAAAGCTGGTGTAAAACCCACGGCGATGATCGGGAACGTGTTCGGCGACATAAACCGCCGCCCCGCCGTATTCACCGCCCAGCGCCAGGCCTTGCAGCACTCGAATCAAAATCAAAATGGCCGGCGCGGCTATGCCAATAGTTTGGTATGTCGGCAGAAAACCAACCGCCGCCGTCGCTCCGCCCATAATCAACAGCGTCACCAGAAAGGCGTATTTGCGCCCGACCAGATCGCCTATTCGCCCAAAGAACAAAGCGCCGAAAGGCCGCACAACGAACCCGACCGCGAAGGTCATGAGGTAAGCAACCATTGCCACAGTGTCATTGCCCGGCGGATAAAACAGCGGTGAAATGATTGCGGCCAGGCTGCCGAAAATATAAAAGTCGTACCATTCAATCATCGTCCCGACGGCGGAAGCGATGATCACGCTCCAGATGTTGTAATCCTTCGAGGCGTTTTCAAACGAAGGCATAGAGGCGGATTCAGCCATTATTGGTTGGTGCTCCTGTTCAAATTGTTGTGTTGAGTTGTTTCGGAAACGGATGAAACTTCTGCCAAAACTGCGGCAAAGGGTACAACACAACAGCCGTCATCAAAAGCCGATCCAGCAATGACAACAGGATTTCTTGGCTTTTAGCCAACCATGCTTTCCGTGTCTGGCGCTAATAATTCCCAGCGAATAACTGACCGGGAACTTGCCGCCGTACCAACTGTTCAACCAGGTCATCTTCGATCCGACGAAAATCAGCACGACAGCCAGGCCGTATTTCAGCATGTAAAACTTGTCCACGGCTCCGGCCAGCATGAAATACATCGAGCGCAAACCCAGAATCGCAAAGATGTTCGACGTGAAAACGATCAGCGGTTCTTTGGTCAACGCGAAGATTGCCGGAACCGAATCCACGGCGAAAATCACGTCTGTCGCTTCCAAAAACAGCAGAGCAACAAACAGCGGTGTCGCATGCCAGATGTTGTTCAATCGGACGAAAAACTTTTCGTCGTGCATCTGAGGCGTCAATGGAACGAAGCGACGAAACAATCGAATCAACGGGTTCTTGTCCGGCTCCAGACCTTTTTCCGGCGCGAACATCATCTTCAATCCGGTCAGGATCAGGAACACGCCGAACACCACAATCACCCAGTGGTATTGCATCAATGCTGAGCCGATGGCGATGAAAATCGCCCGGAATACCAGCGCGCCCAGAATGCCGTAAAACAAAACTCTGTGCTGATACTTTGACGGAATCGCAAAGTAGCTGAACACCAGCACGAAGATGAAAATGTTATCCACCGACAGCGACTTTTCGATGTAGCCGGTCAGAAATTCAACGCCGTCTGCCACGCCGCCGCGTTTCCGTTGAAACCAGGGATCGCTGTCAGTCGTGGATCAACCGCGAATTTCCACCTGGCGTAAAAGTACAACAGCGCGTTGAACACCAACGCCGCTCGTCCAAACGACGCTCCAAGTGGCGGCTTCACGGAACGAAACCGCATGAGACGATTTGCGATGAAAGACTTAAATCCAGCGCCAGCATCGCCAGCACGAACGCCATAAACCCGGCGTAAAAGCCACCAATAATCTGCAAACGGAAAAAGTATTGTGTCCATCAAATGACCTTTGTTTCCTTGTAGAACCAATTGGCAGGCGAACGGTAACGGTTTGTCGCCGCTCGTTCGCCGGAAATCAGGCTTAGTCGAAGTCGAACAAGAGATCTCCGTGCCTTTTTCGCTTGCGCGGATGGTCAAAGATAGCTTGCCGTGTCTTCGTTGTATTTGTAATCATCGTCATCGTGGTCATCGTCATCGTCTCGACGTTTGGAATCGTACGAAACCGACCGTTCGATGATCTTGTCCAACTCTCCTCGATCCAGCCAAACGCCTCGGCATAGAGGGCAGAAATCTACTTCTACGCCTTGCCGGTCGAGGATTCGAAGCTCTGCATTACATTTCGGACAATCCATTTTTTCCTCCTTGTTAGGCAGCCAATCTGACGCTTGACTGCGCCATTGTTTTCAACCGCGAGATGCGGTCTTTCAGTGGACGGATACTCACGATAAAGTCGCATCAGTCCGTCGCCTGAATGTGACTCAACCCAAAATACAAAAAGACCTTTTGCGCTCCTGTTCGGAATCGCAAAAGGTCTTGATCGTTGAACGTTGGTTTTGCCGTTCATCGGTGAGCCGGACTGTCTGACCTGTTTCTGCCCCTGACAATCGTATTGACGAATTTCACCGTGCCCTTACTTCAGGTGATCTACTCCCCTTTTGGGAAGCGTTGTTTTACGTGCAGCGGCTTATTTCGTCAAGATGCTGGCCAAATTATTTCCGGCTAAGCGGCGACACGTAACGAACTATCTCCAAGCCTGCCAACGCTTCCAGCTTTTCAATCGGCAATCGCCCGATGACCAGCTTTGAGGATTGCGGGTTGAGAACCACTTCAAAGCCAAGCTTTCTGAGTTGCTCAAGCGCCGCATCTGATTTGTCGGTTAGCCAGACTTGGATTTCGGCTTTGCCGGCACGAACAAACTCTGCTTCGTCCGCCGCGGGCTTAGCTTGCTTGTTCTTCAGCCGTTCGACTACGACTGCAACAGACGGGTGCAGTTTGGATATAAGTTGTCGCTGTCGTTGCTCAGCCGCTGATAGAACAGGCTTACCGACGTCAACGCGATCAACAATGATGGCATTTGGCATTGGCGAAGGTTTTGGTGGTGGCGGTGCGTTGGGGGCGATGACAGTTGTACTGCTGCTAGTTCCGTAGCCAATTCCGCCGCCGCCGCCTCCTCCTCTGGGTGATTTAACGATCTCTGCTTTTCGCGCTTGCCCTTGTGAACTGAACGACTGATTCAACACGCCGCCGCTGATACGCAATTTCTTGTCAGCTTCGCCAATCACCCCTTCGTAGCTGACACCTTCCGGCATTTCGACTGGCACATCAACTCGGCGAGGCTGGCCGCCTTCAGTCATGGTCATTTCTTCGACGGCGACAAAGGAAGTGAATTGAGTCATCAGCCGGTATTCCAATCCAAGCTGAGTTATCGCTTCTTTCACCTCGTCTTTCGGCGAGCCGTTTTGAATGCCGGAGTAATCCTGGCTCATCAAATCATCAATCCGGGTCCGCGCCCACAGTGTCGCCAGCACGTCGTGTTCGCTTTGCGATTCGGGGAATTCAACCTGAATGTCTCGTGTAAAAACTTGCGCGCCGACGCGGCCAATCAAGCGAACAACTCCGCGAGCGCCGCTCGTGTAACGGCCGGTCAACACCAACGGCTTGGCGCTGAACAGATCGGGGATGCGTGTCGGATAGATGTCGGCAACCGGCAAGCCTCCCCATTCAACGCGAATGTCGGTCAGCAGTGGATTGCGGACTCGTTCGTGAAAGCGTTTGGCCGCCGCCGAACCGTCGTCCGTCAAACTGACATATTCGACTTCGCCTCTGCCCTGTTCTGCCATCTTATCCAACAGGAAGCGATTGACCGAAGAGCCAATGCCAAAGGCGAAGACTCGCGCGTTCGGATGTTTCTGAATCTCGCTGACGATTTCCATGTCGTTGCCGACAAAACCGTCAGTCATAAAACACACGATACGAACGTGGTCTTGCGAATTCGACGGTTCCAGCGCCGTTTTGATCGCTTTCATCATTTCGGTTCCGCCGCTGCCCTGGCGGGAGGCGAGAAAATCCTGCGCGCTTTTCAGGTTTTCCGGCGTGGCTGGGACTGGCTGAGGAAACAAAACGTGCGTGTCTCCGGCAAAAGTAATCAGGTTGAAAGTGTCCTGCGGATTCATTCCATCAATCGCCAGCTTCATGGCTTCTTTGGCTTTTTCAATTGGGAAGCCGTTCATCGAACCCGAAGTGTCGAGCACAAAAACAATCTCTTTCGGCGAAACGTCCGCGACGGTGACGCGCTCCGGCGGTTGCAGCATCAGGGTGAAAAAGCCTCCCTGCTGGCCGCGATGCGTCATCATTGCGTCGGCAATTTTCTTTCCGGCTACGTCAAAACGCAGCACGAAGTCTTTGTTCGGAATCGTGTTTTGATCTTTCAACCGCACGATGGCGGAGTGAGAGTTGACGCGCTGCTCTTCGATTTCGTGAGCTTTCGCGTTGAGCGAATCAATCGGAACTCCGGCGTCCAGCTTCACTTCGATGGAAATGTCGTGGCCTGCGCGAGTTCCCTCCGGCGTAATCGGCGGCGTGATGCGCGAAGCATCCGGCACTTGGCTGGTATCCGGCGCCGTGCTTTGAACAGGATTTTGAGTAGATGGCTGAGGAATGTATCGCGGCCCGACCACCATCGGGAAAACGAATTCATAAGCGCCGTCTTCGTATTTCAAAGCTTCGACATAACTGATAGTCACTTTGACAGTTGCGCCCGGAGCGATGTTGGCGACTGATTGCGTGAAGATGTTTGGCCGTTCCTGATCCAGCAAGCTGGCTATCTGCCCGGCTTCGCGCGCAGCTTCGTAAATTTGCCGGGCTTCTTCGCGACGCTTGATTTTGCCTTTGACGATGCGGTCGCCGACAACCATCGTCATATCGTCAACGGCGGCATTGACGGACAACGGGAAAACATAAACCGCTTCGATCTTGTCGTTGAACGGGTTCTGAAATTCCTGTGTGACTGTTGTGCGAGCAAGAGAGCCGCTGATTTCTGTTTTGACTTCGGTGCGTTTTAACGGGCATTGGCTTTCAGAGTTGTTGGCTTTGCCAACGATTTGCAACGCGCCCTGGGTAATTTTGCCGGGCGCGGCTTCGACAAAGTTTGATGGCAGTTCCGCCAATCCGGCAAAGACTGAAAAGCTGAGGACGCAAAATCCGGCAGCAAGTATCAGGCTGAAGACGAAATCTCTTTTTGACTTACTTCTCATCGTTTCCTCCAAATTTACTGAAGCATTTTGGGCACACTTATCCCTCCATTGTTTAGGCAACGCGATCGGGATGAAACCAAAATGGCAAATTGCGATCGGCTGATTCGACGCTCAGAGTGAAGGAAGAGTTCCGAACTCTTCGTGGCTGAGAACGAAGAGACAAAAGACGGCTTGCAAAAAAAGACGTGGAAACCTGCGATGTCGGCAAGCTCCCACGTGTTGTCAGTCAAAGCAAATTGTCATGAACCGGAACACCAAAGGTGCGCCGCTCCATGTTTGTCAGGCTGCCGAAGCTGTTCTGTACAACAGTGGGGAATCATAACGAAGCCTGGGTCGTACAATTACCGTACTTGGTTCCTGACGACGTTCGACGCGTTCGTGCAGCGACAAACGCCAACGCAACTGTTTGCTTAGTTCTTCGGCAAAGATGCTTAAATGTTCTGGCGCAAAGTTTAGATTTCGCATCTCGCTTTCGATCCGTCGCCGATAATCGCTGACTGATGAATCAGACATGCCTACGATTTCAGCTATCTCCAATTGCGATGGTTCGTCGGCGTCGAAATAGCAATGCCACAAAATTCGCCAAAGCCTTTCAGTTCGCACTGCGTTTGAGCGAGTCAACTGGCTGAGCCTGTTCAAAAACTCAATCGCAATGGAACGGGCTTCCAGCTCCTGTTCGCTGCGCATGACTTCCTGTTCAGGATTGGCATCTGCGGATATCAGCGAATAGCTATGCCCGCGCCCTTGCCGTTCTTCGCTGATTTCGTCATCAATTGAAGTCAGCATAGGATCAAAGATCGGCAGTCTGGCCAGCGCCAACTGACGCAACACTCGCAACGGCGCAGGCGAATCAATCGCTTCTAAAATTTCCACCATCAGTTCAACCAGTTCCTGATTGCTGACGATCACCTGGGTTTCGCCTGTGCAGCCAGAGCGGCGGCGATTTCTGAGTCGCATGGGAATGTTGGCAATCAAATCGTCGAAAGTACCGCTGTCTTTAATCCCTTTGTCATCGCTCCACTGACTCAAACCGAAGACGGCTTCGGCTGCCTGACGATAACGCTCGACCTGGCCATTT
>JBGAPB010000166.1:0-13256 GCA_044221525.1 Blastocatellia bacterium
GGCATTCGACATCGGCGGGTCGGGGTTGAAAGCGACAGTGTTGGACGACCGAGGCAAAATGTTGACTGATCGCGTAAGAGTCGAAACTCCGCAGCCCTGCCCGCCCGGCGTTTTGTTGGAAAAGTTGAAAGAATTGCTGGCGCAATTGCCTGAGTTTGACCGCGTTTCAGTCGGGTTCCCTGGTGTAGTTCGCCACGGCAAAACTTTGTCGTGCAAAAACCTTGGCTCGGATGAATGGAATAATTTTGATCTGCAAAAGGCGGTTGCCAAAGTCGCGGGCAAACCGACACTGGTTATAAACGATGCCGATATGCAGGGGCTTGGCGCAGCGAAAGGCAAAGGAGTGGAATTGGTCATCACGCTAGGCACAGGCTTAGGCTCAGCGCTTTTTGAAGACGGGCGATTGGCCCCGCACATCGAGCTGGCTCACATTCCGTTTCGCAATGGACAAACTTACGAACAGCAGCTCGGCAACAAAGCGTTCAAGAAAGTCGGCAAGAAGGAATGGAACGACCGGCTGAAAATTGCCATTGAATGCTTTCGCACCCTGACGAACTTCGACAAGCTGTATCTGGGTGGTGGCAACGCCAAAGAAGTCGAGCCGGGCCTGGGCACCGATATCAAAATCGTCAACAATAAGCTGGGAATGCTGGGCGGCATCTGGCTTTGGAAGGATTCCGATCTCAGCGATGGTGTTCAGAAGTGACGGGCTGATAAGACTGGGCGGATAGGATTCTCCAAGTCGCCCAGTCACATTGTTTGTCATTTGCCGAAACCGGCGCTTTCCCCAGCTTCTTTGCTCGCGTATGATTCAAGTTCCTTTGCTCACACCTGGTTGGATCACAGTTGGAAATGATACTCAACGGAGAAAGCAGTAATGTCGAATTTAAGTAACGGGCTGATTAAAAACGCCCAGCCTCGCGCCGGAGTCGAAGGCGGCGAGGTTGTCATCACCTGTGAGGGTTACGACACTTCGGATTATTCATATTGTCATGTTTGGTTTGGCGATCAACGCGGAAGAGTCATCAGCGCGTCTCCAAATCGCGTCGTTATTTCCATACCCGATTGCGAGATCGGAATTGAATCCAGCGAACTGAAACTGGAAAGCTCCGCCGGAGTGATGGCGACGCCTTTCACACTGGGAGCCAAGCTGGCAGAGAACCTGCACCCCGTTTGCAACCCGGCAGTTGATCTGGACGATGGCAGCATTTATGTAACTTTGTCAGGCACACGCGGCCAGAAAATGCCTGTTTCGATATACAAAATATCTTCGGAAGGCACGCTTTTGCCGATAGTTTCTGATATGACCAATCCGACCGGGCTGGCTTTCAATCGCGAAGGAACGCTTTACGTTACCAGCAGAAATGACGGCACGCTTTACCGCATCTCGCCGTTTGGCGAGCCTGAAACCGTGGCCACGGATTTAGGGGTAGCCACCGGACTCGCCTTTGACCGGCGTGGAGAAATTTACGTCGGCGACCGAACTGGGACGATTTTTCGCATTAACGGACTCGGCGAATCTCGGACGTTCGCTATGTTGGATCCGAGTGTGGCTGCTTATCATCTGGCTTTTTCTCCCGATGGGGATTTGTTTGTTTGCGGGCCGACGGTTTCTTCCTTTGAAACAATATGGCGAGTTGATGGATTGGGCGACGTGACGAAGTTTTACACCGGATTGGGTCGGCCTCAGGGACTGGCTTTTGATGTTGAAGGCAATCTTTATGTGGCAGCTTCGCTGAACGGGCATCGCGGCATAGTGCGAATAACTCCCGATGGTAGCAAAGCCGAAGTCGTCGTTGCCGGTTCGTCACTGGTTGGACTGGCCTTCGACAACGAAGGAAATATGATCGTTGTCAGCAGTCAAAAAGTTTATCGTCTGCCGATGGGCATCAAAGGCTACTCGGTGTTTTAACTAGCGGGACGTTATGCATATAGAAGCTCTGAAAGAATCACGCGCCGCCGTTTGGCCGACAATTCCCAACCAGGAATTGATGGCTAAAGAACAAAAGTTGCGGCGATTGCTGCGCGAGATGGAATCGGTGATCGTCGCTTATTCGGGCGGCGTTGACAGTGCCTATCTGGCTTATGTCGCCGCCGCCGAAATCGGCCAGCGAGCCTTGGCTGTAACAGGTGAAAGTCCTAGCTACCCGGACTTTCAGCGACAGGACGCGCTGGAAGTTGTCCAAAAATTTTCGATCCAGCATCAGTTCGTCAATACCGAAGAAATCCACGATCCGAACTATCAGGCCAACCCTGCCAATCGCTGTTACTTTTGCAAGCACGAACTGTTCACGAAATTGAGCGCCCTGGCGGACGAACGCGGCTATGCTTTTGTCTGTGATGGAAATAACGCGGACGATGTCGGCGATTATCGTCCGGGCAGACAGGCGGCCAAGGAATTGAAAGTTCGCAGCCCACTGATCGAAGCCGGATTGACCAAATCCGAGATTCGCCAGTTGTCAGAACTTGCCGGTCTGCCAGTTTGGGATCGCCCGGCGTCTGCTTGCTTGTCGTCGCGGATTCCTTACGGGATGCCTGTGACAATTGAAAAGCTATCGGTTATCGAACGCGGTGAGGCCAAATTACGGTTATTGGGTTTTCAGCAGATGCGGGTTCGCCATCACGGCGATGTCGTCCGCATTGAAATCGCTCCGGACGAATTGCCGCGCGCATTAAATGTTGAAATGGCTCAGCGAATTGCGGCAGCATTCAAGCAGTTTGGTTTCAAATTCGTTACTCTCGACCTGGAGGGCTATAGAACCGGCGCGCTGAACGAATCGCTGAAAATTTCGGAAAATTAAAAAAGTAAGCATTGAGTCTTGTCACTAATAAAGCAGTTCTGGTCGTTGACGGGCAGTTGAAAAGAAAAGTTCGCTGCCGTTTTTTGTCTTCTAATCGAAGGTTGCGGGCAGGGTGCTAAACCAATTACAAACGACCGAAACAAGGTCTAAAAACGCCGCTAAGTCTTTGCAGAGTGAATGAGATTGCAATTGACACATTTCACACCATCGTATAGATTCTGGCGCGGAGTAGTACCCAGTCTTCATTTTCTTTGTTTTAAGCCCTTAGCAGATAAAGCCGTTCACTGAGGTGGTTTTGCCACTGATGATGAACGAGGGTTGTCTCTTATACTTTAGCCGGACGGATATTTCGTTCTGGAAGCAACAAGTAACTCAAAATAGACGTAAGTCACCCAATTTCCAGGAGGAGAATTATGAGTTTTGCGAGAAGATTTTTAAGTCTGATGCTTGTGCTCCTGATCATCGGAGCGGTGGGTCAAGCTCAGACACCACGCTCAACAGATGATCCTCGCAATCAGGCCCCAACGGTCAACGGCGGTACAGGGCTTTTCACTGTTTACGATGCCCAGACACTGCGCAAAGGTGAATTTAATTTTGGTTTCTTCGCCAACCACTTTCACCGCGATCCAGCCGATGTAACCTGGCAAGTTTACCCGGTAAATTTCCAGATTGGTTTTAACGACCATCTTGAGATTTTTGCTAACTTCGAAGCCCAGCGAGTAGTTTCAGTTGGCACGCCTGCCTTGCTCAGTGGTTTCTATCTGCCAGATGTCAGGACAAAGACCTTGCCTGTTGGACGTCTTGTGATTGTGCCAGGACAGAACACTGCTTCAATAACCATCGGAGATCCCTGTGGTAATGGTGGTTTTCCCGGCCCTTGCCGCGCGCCTAATGTTGGCGGACTCGGAGGTTTTGCATCAGGCCCGTTTGTCGCTCGTCCGAGCGGAAACAACACGGCAGTTTACGTAGGGTTGGGAGCTCCAGTTGGGGGCATCCTTCCTGCTTTGGTTCCAAACGCAAACCCAAATTATCTGCCTAGTGCTCCTTTCCTGGCTCGATTTTCAGATCATCACTTAGGTGATGTTTGGGTTGGGGGTAAAATTCGATTTACCGGACCGAAAAACCCATTTGGCTTCGCTTTGATTCCGCTGTTGAAGATTCCTACAACTAGAGACCTCTCCACTGGGCTTGAGCGTGGTCGTGGCACAGGCGGTTTCGATTACGGAGTCATCGCCGCATTTGATGGTCGTCTGCATAAATACATTAACCTTAGTACCAACATTGGCTTCATCAAAAAGGGTGATCCACGTGCTGAAGATATGAATCTTGGGCCACTTTGTGTTGGTTGTACTGTGATTCAAGGTTACGGCAGCAGCACACGATCTCTGGATGTCCCGAATGAACTCAGATCAGGCATCGGCATTGATTTCCCTCTTAGCCAGTACCTGCAATTTATTGCTGAAGTTAGTTCAACACATTACGTTGGATCACGTACTCCAAGCTTGTTGACCAACAGCCCGGTTGACTTTGTTGGTGGTGTCCGTGTTTTTCCGACCCGCTGGCTTTCGATCAGCGCTGCTTATCAGCGTCATTTGAATTGGTTTTCGGAACTTGATAAGCGCCATAGTCCGAACGGGTTCATCGCCGGCCTATCTATCGGCCACGTCAACAAACGTGAAGAACCGTTGCTGCCCAACCAGCCGCCGACAGTGGCATTGGCTTTGGGAAATGTTGCCAAAGGTTCGGATGACCTGCTGCGTGAATCGGCCAACACCGTTTGCGCAGGTGACAAAGTTGATCTCCGCGCTACGGCTTCCGATCCAGATGGCGACGCGCTTGTTTACACCTGGAGTGCAACTGGCGGTCGTGTCGTTGGCGATGGCGGAAGCACAGTGTTTGACACTACTGGTCTTGCTCCTGGCGATTACACAATCACTGTTCAAGTGGACGACGGCTGCGGATGTATCGCCTTCGATTCGAAGACGATACGCGTTACAGCTTGCCCGCCGCTCACAGTTTGTTTTGGACCAAACTTGAACCTGGATGTTAGCTCGTCTTCGGTTGACGCCGGTGAGAAGGTCAACTTCACCACCAGCGGAGTGACTGGTGGACGCAATTATGGCAACGTCCGTTATGAATGGTCAGCTTCGGCTGGCAGCATCAGCGGTAGCGGCCTGAGCGCAACGCTTGATACGACCGGTGTTCCCGAAACCACCACAATCGAAGTTACTGTCAAGGCAGTATCGGATGTTGGTGGATGTTCGGCTAGTGGCTCCGCCCGCACGAGTATTAAGGCCAAGCCAGTAGTTACACCGCCGCCACCTCCACAAGCTTCAGTCATTGACAACTGTGTGACGTTCAAGAAGAACGCAGCACGAGTTGACAATGCCTGTAAGGACATCCTGTCCAGCAAGGTTATCCCGGCTCTCCAAGCTGACGCGGGCGCAAGAATCGTCGTTGATGGTTACCGCGGCGAGAAGGAGAAACCGGCAAGCTTGAGCTTGGATCGCGCGAAGAACGTGCGTGACCGTTTGGCCGATGGCAAGCTCGGTACTGCGATTGATGTGAATCGTATCGTGGTACGCGACGGCGGCGTTTCGGCTGATACACAGGTCAAGATTTGGCTGGTTCCGTCCAATGGCGTTATGCCTGAAGGCCCGGCTCCGGCTACAGTTGGTGATGTGACACCTGAAAAAGGTGGCCGTCGCCCAGCCAAGAAGCGTCGTTAAAGCTTCGGGCTGGTAAGCTGTAAAACTTGAGAGGCAGGTGGTCATTGATCGCCTGCCTCTTTTTACTTGGATTCCATTGGAAGTGAACGAATTATCCGAATCCCGTTTTGAGAAAAATGCCTGTGTTGCAGCTTTTATACTGGCAATGTTGATTGCTGGGTGGTTTAGGTTTTCTCAGATCGGACTCAGACCTTTTCATCACGACGAAGGTGTCAATTCATTCTTTCTGCTCAATCTGGCTCATACAGGGGAGTACAAATACGACCCGACCAATTATCACGGCCCATCACTTTATTACTTTGCATTTGTACTGCTTAGGATTTTTGGCGAAAACGATTTTGCTTTGCGCCTGTCGCCCGTGCTTTTCGGACTGCTGACAGTGGCGATGGTCTGGTTGCTTAGAAGACAGTTGGGAACGGTAGGGACTCCGGTGGCGGCGTTTTGCATGGCGCTGTCGCCCTGTCTGGTTTTTTATTCTCGCTACTTCATTCACGAAATGTCGTTCGGCTGTTTTTCACTTGGTATCGTTGTTGGGATTTGGCGTTATGTCCAAGATAAAAAGTTTCACTGGCTTGCCATTGCGGCATCTTCATTGGGTTTGTTGCTGACGACAAAAGAAACTGCTGTCATCACCCTAGCTGTGTTTTTTGTCGGGATCGTCTGTGCCGCAATCTTGGATGCGACAAAAAGCTTGATTCAACAACGACGGTTCTCGCCTGCTGCACTGGTCAAAGAATTGAAAAATGACACGGTTTCAATTCTGCCTTCGTTGGATCACGCATTGGCGGCGGCAATAATTACGGTATTTATCTTCGTATTTTTCTATTCATCGGCTTTCAAGCATTGGCAAGGCGTGAGCGATTTCTTTCGAGCAATCGCTCACTGGACACAAGAACGTAGCAGCAACGACCATGTCAAAATTTTTTGGTACTACTTGGGCATACTGTTCAAAGTGGAATTCCCGTTGCTGATCGGATCCTTGCTTGCTGGCATTTTTATTATCTGGCGTGGTAACCGTTTCTGGTTATTTACCGGTGCCTGGGTCTTTGGTCTGGCGCTGGCGTATTCAAGGATTCCATATAAAACCCCATGGTTGATGCTTAGCTTTATTGTTCCTATGGCTTTGGTTTGCGGCTATATGGCTGAACAACTCTACAGATTGCTGCCATTTTGGATTTTGAAATTTGGGTGGATCATAGTGGTTGTTTTCGCGCTGGTGGCTTGCGGGCAACTGGCTTGGAAAGTGAATTTTGATAAGTATGACGACAATAGTAACGAAAGCGGATACTTCGTCGAATTCGGCAAAAAACATGAGTTGCGACCTTACATTGATGGGCAATATGGATATGTTTATGCCCATACCGACCGCGAATTTCTGGCCTTGATTGAAGAGATAAAACGAGAAGCCGAGTCATTTCCAGAAAAAAAGCAGACTGGAATTTATGTCGCTTCGTCCCAGCACTGGCCATTGCCTTGGTATCTGCGAGATTACCCAAGTACGGCATACACTGGAACCTGGCCCGGGGTTGCAGGTGAACCGCTTGCCATACCGCAAAAAATTATAGTTGCTAGTGCCGAACAACAATCGAACTTGAATGGAGTCTCAGGCTGGCGGCTCGGTTCTCGAACCTACAAAGGTCAGGTTCTGCTTTTGCCGTTTGAACAACCCATAAAAAAGTTGGCAAAAAAATACGGCTGAGACGGATTAACATGTCGTCTCAGCCATATTTTTTTTCAACATTATCCGGCAGTGATCGCTTACTGCATTTCAATACCAACAGCGCGTAGCGAATCAATGGCGAATGGCCGCGATTCCGTCAACCGAATTTGACCATCACAAGCAATGGCCAAGGGCCGGCCGCTTTGTTTTCTATACAACATCAAGTCTTCGCCTAACTCTTCGCCGGTAGTCAGCAGCCACATATCAGTCAGCCATTCATGAATGACTGAATTGACCTTTGCTTGCTGATGCATTCGTGCAATTGAAATAGATGAATTTTCAACAACCGGATTCTCAACAACTGAATTTGATTCAATGGGGTTGTTGACTGCCATCAATTCTTCTGTGCCTGTCGGCATATTCAATTCACTTGTTTTCTTGTCCATGTTCTTTTCCTCCAATTTCAAAATCCGACTCCTGCAAGAGCACAAGACTAAATGCTCAAACTCTTTCATTATTTCTTGAACGCCATTTTCTGACGCAACCTCGATGCCAGAAGTTGCTTGATATTTTATTGATCGTTTGGTCACCGGCAAAAATTCCAAACTTGTTCTCAGAACGACCATAAATAAATGGACTTGCAATGGGGTTTAACTGCCATTGGATCAAACTAAATTCTAAAAACACCCAGGTCACTCGATATGTGAAGTAAAACCCTTCACATATCGAGCAATAATTACCCGTTATAGTGTTGCCTTAGTCGCCTTTTGGTGCTTTGGGCTGTCAACGATTGAAGACGCAGATTGACTTGTGTGATTAGTGCTAGAAGCTGTCCAAACGGATTGATGAAAATATTACACAGCCAGCGAGATCGTCAGCTTGACATTGTCCAACCGGTATTTATTATTGCCGTGTCTTCCCCAAAGTATTCAAAGCTAAACTGATCACTGAAAACAATCAGCGGTAAAAAATGGTCAAAGGGATTGCTTCACTCCTCGCAAATCCACTTGGTGGGTCTCGGTGTGCCCTGTTCTAGAAGCGTCCTGTCAGCGTGACCTAAATTACCTATTACAAACAGGGACTGTAACAACGGAACAGGTTAGTAATGAGTTTCCGTCAATCGGTTTGTGTCCGACTCCCCTGCTGCACCCCACGCTCACCGTCAGTAGGAGATAAAAATGGGAAAGGTTATTGAACACCAGGAGATCATCAACACACCGGAGGCAAAGGGAATGCGAGCCTTGCCTTCGTCCAGAGCCGTTCTTATCAATTTCAATGATCTGAAAGCCTGGCGTGAATCAAATCTGATTAATCCACATTCTGTGCCCGGAGGGCGTGAATACCGGCCCGCCGATTTCGCAAAATTGAAAGCGAGAGCTGGTTCCAATCGGGATTTTTCCTGTGATAAAGAATGGCTTCAGCTTGATCCGCAAACTATTGGTATCAGCGAAGGTCATTTATCGCCACAAATAATTATTGATTTTGCAGGTTTGGACGACGCCAACTGGACTCCTCCCAACAGCCAAATAGCTGTAGGGCCTAATCATTTGGTGGCAGCCGTCAATTCAACATTTGCCGTCTTCGACAAAAGCGGCGGCGAATTATTGCGCCGCACTCTTGCTGACGTCTTTGGGCGGTTGGTCGAAGATGCAATCATCTACAACCCAAAAGTTCTTTACGATCAGTTTCGGGATTGTTGGGTGATGGCGGCCTGTGCGCGTAGCGTTGATTCTCAGAGGTCATGGTTTCTGCTGGCTTTTTCGGATGGTGGCGATCCAGTTGGCGGATGGAGATTGTGGGCGCTGGATGCGGGTTATGACGGGTTGCTCAAAACTGCTTATTGGCCTGAAAGCCTTGGGCTGGCTGTTGATAACACGCTGCTTTATCTGACTGCGAACATGTTCAACGGGCAAGGTGAGTTCGTCTATTCCAAGTTGCGCGTTCTGAACATCCGAGAAATACAAATCGGCGGCGTAGTGCATGGCTGGGATTTCTGGCAGCTTCGCAATGCCGATGGTTCTCCTGCTTTTGGACTCCAACCGGCTGTAAATTTGCGAGCCGCCGGTGCGCAATACCTGCTCAATGCAACTTCAAGCGGACAAGGGATGACATTGTGGGCAGTTACTCAGCCAATGCGACAGTCCCCAAGATTGATGCGCCGGTTTGTTTCGACTGCAAATTTCCATACACCACCTGACGCCACTCAACTTTCTTCAGGTGTTGAAATCGCGCTTGGAGACGCACGGCTGGTTAATGTAGTTTTTCGCCACGGTTTGCTTTGGGCAGCCCACACCGTCGCTGCCAACTGGGGCGATGCAACGAATACAGCCGCGATTCATTGGATGCTCATCAACCCTCGTGCTGGATGCGTCACTCAACAGGGAGTTTACGGTTCTCCGCGCCGCCATTATTTTTGTCCGGCTGTGATGGCTGATGGCGAAGGAAACATGTTGATGGTTTTCAATCGCGTCAGTGATTACGAAACGCCTTCGATTTGTTTCACCGGTCGCCGCGCAGCGGACGAAAGTGGACTGTTGCAACCGAGCGAATTGCTGATGCACAGCCCGACTTCGGCTTTCTGCGAATGGAGTAACTTCAACGGCCTGGCCATTGCACCCGATGAATCTGATGTCTGGATGATGAGCCAATACATTGCTACAGATTCCGATATGCCAACCTGGATCGGCGCTGTTAGCTATGCCGACTCTGCCGATCAAAAAAGCGAATCCTATGTACAGTTTGTTTACGTCTGAAATTCAGGCTCGCTCTTGACCGAACAGTCATAATCGTGGCGCGGGCAAGCGGCTATTCTTAAGAAGGCCGCTTGCCCGCGTGTTTAGTTGGTATCGGCTCTATCCCAAACCTGGTCAACTCCCAACTCTGAAATTCCTCTGTTATCATCCACCGCATGCTGAACATTCTGATTGTGTTGGCCAAACGGCTGTTGTTTGTGTTGCCCGTTGTCTGGGCTGTGGTGACGCTTGTTTTTTTGCTGATCCACATTGTTCCGGGCGATCCAGTTCGTAATTCACTGGGCGAAAACGCCACTGAACAACAAGTCATTGAACTTAAACACAAACTCGGACTCGATCTCCCGCTCGGCAGCCAATACCTCAATTACTGGCGAGGCGTTGTGCAAGGCGATCTTGGTGTTAGCCTGCTGAACCCTTCGGACAAGGTCTTTGAAAAAATCTTTACTCGTTATCCGGCAACGCTTGAACTTGCTATCGCCGGTTTGATCGTTGCGATTTCAATAGCCATTCCGCTTGGTGTTACTGCTGGCACGAATCAGGGCAAGCTGACCGACAACATCGCTTCGGTCGTAGCCTTGCTCGGCATCAGCACTCCTGGATTCGTGCTAGGCCCGCTGATGATTTTGCTGTTTTCGATCAAGCTGGATTTGCTGCCGGTTTCTGGTCGTTACGGTTTGGAGTATTTGATTCTGCCAGCCGTCACGCTGGGAGCGCCTTTGGCAGCGATTCTGACGCGAATGGTTCGCTCCAGCGTCATCGAAGAACTGAACGAGGATTATGTTCGCACTGCCCGCGCGAAAGGCTTGAATGAACGTCAAGTGATTTACAAACACGTTTTGAAAAACGGCTTGATCCCGGTTGTCACCGTCATAGGTTTGCAGTTCGGCGTGCTTTTGGCCGGAGCGATCATCACCGAAATGATCTTCAGTTGGCCGGGGCTTGGCCGCCTGACAATTGATTCGATCAATTCGCGCGATTACCCGATGGTGCAAGGCTGCATTCTGATGATCGCGCTGACTTATATCATCGCCAACCTGATAACCGACTTCGCTTATCGTTTGCTCGATCCGCGAATCAAAGTTGAATAACCTATGAACAGACTTGGCAAAATAGGAACCGTCATCATTGCAGTATTTTTCATCGTCGCCATCTTCGCGCCGCTGATTGCTCCGCATAGCCCGGTTGAGCAGCAGCAGTTTGCAGCCGACGCGCCACTTGAAGACCGCTTGAAGCCGACCGCCGCGCATCCGTTCGGAATTGATGATCTTGGACGAGACGTAATGTCGCGCGTGATTTTCGGCGCTCGGATTTCGATGGAAGTCGGCGTGACTGTTGTTCTGATTTCAGCTTTTATCGGAATGATTATCGGCTCGGTTTCGGGATATTACGGAGGCTGGGTTGATCGTTTCTTTTCAGGTTTTCTGTTTAACGTCTTCTTGTCGTTTCCCAGCATCTTGCTGGCAATTGCAATGGTAGCTTTCCTTGGCCCCAGCATTCGCAATCTGATTTTGGCTTTGTCAGTGATCGGCTGGGTGGGTTACGCGCGATTGATGCGCGGGCAGGTGTTGAAAGTCCGTGAATACGATTTCGTTACGGCTGCGCGAGCGATAGGCGCAAAGGATTTCCGCATCATCTTTCGCCATGTGTTGCCGAACGCAATTCAGCCATTGATTGTTCAGGCAAGTCTGGGAATGGCCGGAGCAGTGCTTTCCGAAGCCAGCTTGAGCTTTCTCGGCCTGGGAGTTCAGCCGCCGACTTCCAGTTGGGGAGTCATGCTGAACGATGCCCGCAGCTTTCTGCGCGTAGCCCCTCACTTGCTGATTTTTCCTGGCTTGGCCGTAATGCTGACGGTGATGGCCTTCAACTTTGTCGGCGACGGTTTGCGTGAATGGCTTGATCCGAAACAGAAGCGATAGCATCAAAAATCACCCTGAACCAATCGCTAAGTCCAGACGTAAACCTTATTGCCGGAATCATAGGCATTCAAAAAAACAATGTGACTGAGTCAGTAACGCGCGCGTGAACAAGCGGCTGACTTTTTGGAGGGAAGTGAAATGGCCAACAGTATTTTTGATCAATTGCGCGACGCGGCGAAGCGGACGGCGCAAGACCTGGACGAGAAGTTCGACCTGAAAAACAAATTCGAGCAAGGCGTCAACACGGCTGGCGAAGTCGCTCGCAAGGCGACCGATTCGCTCAACCAGACAGCCAATCAAGCTTGCGCGACGCGGCGAAGCGGACGGCGCAAGACCTGGACGAGAAGTTCGACCTGAAAAACAAATTCGAGCAAGGCGTCAACACGGCTGGCGAAGTCGCTCGCAAGGCGACCGATTCGCTCAACCAGACAGCCAATCAAGCCGCCACTGCTGCGCGCGAACAGTTCGGCAAACTCGATGAAGAATTCAAAGTTACCGACAATTTGCGCGATGTTGCGACAAAAGCAGAAAAGACAATCAAGCAAGGTGCAGCGACTGCTCAAACCGGTGCAGAACTGTTTTCCAAAAACGCCGAAGAAACCGTCCGCGACGTTTTCGGCTCGGCCAAAACCTACTATCAACGCGCCGAGCAAGCCTACAACACCGGAACCGCCGGAGCGCGAATGGCCGAAGCCGCGGTCAGCGGTTATGAAAAAGCTCGCGTTTGGATCAAGGAAAATCCTGGCAAGACCGCCGTTGTTTCGTTTTCTATGATTGCGGGAATTCGCGTTGGTTCGGCGCTGCCTGAAATCGGCGCGACGATTTTGGGAGCTGGCGGAGCAGGGAACTGGTTCTTCAACGGCGCTATGCCTATCGTTGGCATTCGCAAGTTGACCGAAAAGTATAACGATTACCTAAAAGAGCAGGAGCGTTTGCTGGCCGAAGGAAAACTAGATGAAGCGGAACGCGACCGCATAGAGTTTCAGCGCAACCTGACAAAATACGTCGGAGCGCCTTTGCTGGGAGCTTTCAGTGTAGCGGCGGGGGCTTCGATGATTGGCGCCGCTTTTTCAGGAGCAACTGTGACTGGTTTCCCGGTTAGTTTGATTCTGGGCGGCAATCCGCTGCTGAACGGAATTTGGTTTTTCGCCAACGGGATGGTTTGTATTAGCGAAGGCTACAAATTCTTTATGATTGCATTGGCCGATCAGGAAGAGGTCGAGCGTGTGGTGAGGGAGATAAAAGGCTTGCTTCCTGCTTAAACTGCCGGTTTTAGGAGATCGCGCGCATTGCTTTCTTTTACAGTGGCTAACAACAAAATTAATAACTGATGTTACGCGCTAAAGAAATGAGCATTGGACTTGACCCGGTTTTCGTCCCGGTAGGGACAGCTTGAC
>JBGAPB010000167.1:0-13264 GCA_044221525.1 Blastocatellia bacterium
GCCTGATCCACTTGTTTCGCTGGGGTACGAAAGCGCTCGGCAAACCGGCGTCGGCATTGTTGCCAGTTTGATGGAAGACGCGCGCACCACTGGGCGCTGGTATCTGGGGGTGACGATGGGACGCCCGACCGGTCATCTGACTTTGGGCATTGGCGTAGCCGCCAGCGCGACTTGCACAATTATTCCCGAAGAGTTTCCGAATCAGACCATTACGCTGGATGAAATCTGCGACATCGTCGAAGGCACGATAATCAAACGCCGCGCAATGGGTAAAAATCACGGCGTGGTTTTGTTGTCCGAAGCTTTGTCAGAACGCTTCAGCAAAAAGGAAATCACCGATCTGGAAACGGTTGACCGCGATGCCCAGGGCAACATTCGAGTCGCCGAAATTGACCTGGGGCGCAAAGTCAAAAACGTAGTCGAACGCCGCCTGGAAAAACGCGGCATTAAACCTACAATCGTGGATAAAACCATCGGTTACGAATTGCGCTGCGCGAGGCCCATTCCTATGGATGAGGAACACGCGCGCGATTTGGGCTACGCTGCAGTGAAGTACTTGCAAGCAGGAGGCTCTTCGGCGCTGGTGACAATGCAAAACGGCGAATTCACTCCGATGCCGCTTGGCGAATTGTTCGATGCGGAAAACGGCAAGGGGCAGTATCGCCCGGTGGACGTGACGACCGAAAGTTACCAGGTGGCGCGTGATTACATGGTTCGCCTAAACAAACGCGATTTCAGCGACGAAGCCTGGCTGGAAAAACTGGCCAAAGCCGCTGCGATGGACGTGCCAACGTTCCGCGAACATTTCAGCAAGCTGGCGCTTTAGATCGAAACAACGGACAGAAGTAGCAAGGCTGAATCCCGACTGATAATTCGGGATTCAGCCTTTGTCGTTTTGGGAGAAAAGTGGTCGAACTGCGCCGTAGCCATTGATTCTTAGGCGTCGTCGCTTTCAAATAGTCTCCGCTCAACATTGAGCATTCGCCTTACACTTAAAAACAACGAGATTAACAAAATGGCTGAAGCAAAGAATCATCTGATTCGAGGTCTAACTTTGACCGACACTACCGCGCTGGTGATTGGCACGGTCATCGGTTCGGGCGTCTTTTTGAAAGCCGCCGTCATGGCTCAGAGCGTGGGCACGCCGAAGCTGGTCTTGCTGGCCTGGGTGGCGGCGGGAATTCTGTCGCTGGCTGGCGCTCTGACTTATGCGGAGCTTGGCGCGATGCTGCCGGAAGCAGGCGGCGAATACGTTTACCTGCGTCACTCGTACGGCGAAGCTTCGGCGTTTTTGTTCGGCTGGTCGCGGTTCATTGTGGCGGGCAGCGCTTCGATTGCCAGCCTGGGCGCAGCCTTTGCGATTTTTCTGTCGGCTTTTGTGCCGCTCAAACAAGTCTGGGCTTCAAACACTTTCAAGTTTTTGGGTCAGACGATCAACTGGCAGTTCGGATCAAAAGAGGTTGTCGCTGTAGCGGTAATTTTGCTGTTGTCGGCTCTTAATTGTCTGACTGTGGCTTTTGGCGGCAAGGTGCAATCCGCGCTCACGATTCTGAAAGTTGGCGGACTGGCTGTGCTTGTGATCGGAGTCTTTTTCTTCGCGCCATCTGCCAATTGGGGGAATCTGGCGACGCCTGCAGGGACAGCGGAATGGAGCGGTTTTTCGGTTTTTGGCGTGGCGATGTTGGCGGCTTTGTGGGGCTTCGATGGTTGGAACAACATGCCCATGGCGGCGGGTGAAGTTAAAAACCCAGGTCGCAACATTCCCTTCGCGCTGATTGTCGGAATGATTATCGTGATGGCGGTCTACTTACTGGCGAACCTGGCTTACTTTTACGCGCTGCCGCTTAACGAAGTCGTGACTGCAAATTCGACTCAATTCCGCGATGCGCCTTCGGTTGCCGCAAAAGCGGCTCAGAGCTTCTGGGGAGGCAGCGGCGGCAAATTTATCTCCATCGCCTTTGTCATATCGGTGCTTGGGGCATTGAATGGTTCGATTCTGTCGAATGCCCGTGTGCCGTTTGCGATGGCCGAAGACGGATTGTTCTTTGGCCGCATGAAATCGCTGAGCAAGAGCACTCACGTGCCGGTCTTTTCCATTGGCGTTCAAGCCGTCTGGTCTTGCGTGTTGGCACTGTCTGGGACTTTCGACCAATTGACCGACTGTCTTTTGTTCGCCTCGTGGATCTTTTATGGGCTGGTGACTTCGTCGGTTTTTGTGCTGCGGCGCAAGATGCCGAACGCCCCACGACCTTACAAAACTCTGGGTTATCCGATTGTGCCTCTGGTTTTCGTGCTGGTTGCGGCCTGGCTGATTTACAACACGCTGGTCGAACGCCCAGTTGAATCGGCAGTCGGCTTAGGGCTGACTGTGATTGGTTTGCCGCTGTATTTTTACTTCAAGAGTCGGAAATAGACTGCCGGCTGAGCGTCATTTCGATTTGCTTCGTTTGGCTTTTTTCGCTAAGGATTTGGGCAAGCTTTCAACTGCTGCAAGCAAGCCTTTTGCTGAAGCGAATTTGACGCGGTCATAAATGTCGTCGAGTTTCAGTTTGCACTTGATCGAAGTGATTTCAATTTCAGCGGCTGGGTCGGTTTCAATCGTAAACAGCCATTGGCGTTTGCCCTTCTGGCGAACGTAATGTTCGACGCAGGGGCGGTTTTGAGAAATCAGAATGTAATCGGTCAATGAGCTTATGTTTTGGTAACGTTCGAGTTTGGTACTGCGGTCAAAACTTTCAGTTCGTGGCGAAAGAACTTCTATGATGACGGTTGGGTTGAGAATTACATCCTGTTGTTGATCATGAAAAACCGGCTGGCCGCAGACGATGGTTAAATCTGGGTACGAAAACAAATCCATCAGGTCTGTTCTGATCTTTTGATCCGAAGTGTAGCCAATGCATGAAGTGCCTTTGATTCGCTGGTGTAATTCTCCGGCCAGGTTGAAGCAGATTTGATTGTGCGTCGGACTGGCTCCAGCCATCGCGTAAATCTGACCGCTCAGATATTCGTGTTTCGTTTCCGCTTCGCGCTCGAAAGCCAGATATTCTTCGGGTGTGTATTTGTAAGCTAATTTCCTTTGCGGCGTTGCCATCGTTGTTTCTCCGGTTACTGGTTTTTACCGCGGCAATCTTAAACAAAGCCCGGTTCGTTGTCATTCGTTCATCAAGTTCAAAAGGAGCATCATCCAATGAAAAGATCATTTGTCGTGGTTTTTCTGATTTGTCTGGCCTCAATTGCCGCCATTGCTCAGGAAGCCAAAGTCGAAAACGGCACAATCAACGGAGCCGCATTTCGCATTGAAATGCCAGCCAACTGGAACAAAGGCTTGGTGATGTATTGCCACGGTTATCAAGTCGCAGGTACTCCGAACAACTTTGAGAATGCGCGGGCGCAATCCTTGCGGAAAGAGTTTCTGTCGCGCGGGTTTGCCTTTGCCGAATCGGCTTACAGCACGCAAGGCTGGGCGGTGAAAGAAGCCGTCGAAGACACCGAAGCTTTGCGCCGTTACTTTGTTTCTAAATACGGCAAGCCGAATGAAACCATCGTGCTTGGCCATTCGATGGGCGGAGCAATCACGATTGCGACTATTGAAAAATACCCTGAAGTTTACGATGGAGCTTTACCGATGTGCGGGCCGTTGAACGTCATCCTGAACGGATTTCAGGAACGCATCTTCGACATGCTGGCGACGTTCGATTTTCTGTTTCCAAACGTAATCGGTTCGCTCACTCAACTACCTCAGACCGCGAAGCTGGATCAGGCAAAGGTCAAAGCCGCCATCGAAGCCGCGCCTGACAAAGCCGCGATGTTCGCCAAACATTACAGTCTGGCTTCGGCGGCTGAACTGCCGGGAGTGCTGGCTTTCTGGTACGAGATCGTCCGCGAATTGCAGTTCCGCGCTGGTGGAAACGCATTCGACAATCGCAACACGATTTACGATGGATTCGATGACGACGTGGCGTTGAATCGGGGGATAAAGCGTTATGCCGCCGATGCCAAAGCGCGCGAATATCTGCGCCAACATTACTCGCCAACAGGAAAGATCGCCGACCCTGTGCTGACGATTCACACGACTTACGATCAATTGATTCCCGGACGCTATGTCAGCCAGTACGACGAATTCGCTCGTGTCGCCGGGACTCAGGATTTATTCGTCGCTAAATTTGTAGTGGCGAAAGGGCATTGCAACTTTACGTCGGCTCAAACCGGAGCGGCATTTGATGTTCTGTTGAACTGGATTCGAACTCACCAGCGACCGGAAGCAGGTGAAATAAAGTAATTCAGTTATTTCAAAATCAGGAGGAACTATGAGCTTAGTTGTCGCCAAGATTAAGTGGGTCATGCTTGTTGCGGGAGCGCTGACTTGCACGATGCTCTATGCCGCAATTGCGCCACAAGCTGCGTTGCAATCAATGTTTGGAGAGACGCTCACAGGGCCGCTGTCCGAAATTATTGTGCGCAATTGGGGCGCATTGATTGTTCTAAGTGGTGCGATGCTGATTTATGGTGCGTATAACCCGCCTGTTCGCAAACTGGTTTTGATGGTGGCCAGCGCCAGCAAGTTGATCTTTGTTTGCCTGGTGCTTTCGCAAGGCAACCGATACCTTGGTCATCAAGCCGGAGGAGCAGTCGTCATTGACCTGATTATGGTCATGTTTTTCGTCAGCTATTTGTTTGGCGTGCGTCGTAACCCAGCCATTACCTAAACAGAAATGATTCTTGAAACTGAAAGATTACAGCTTCGCCAACTCTCAGTTGAGGATGCCGTTTTCATTTTCCGGCTGTTGAACGAACCTTCCTTCATTCAAAACATCGGCGACAAAGGCGTGCGAACTTTGGACGACGCCCGGTCTTATATTTCGACCGGCCCGATGGCCAGCTATCAAAAATTCGGTTTCGGGTTGTGGTTGATCGAAACCAAAGATTCTGCCGAGTCTGCCGGAATCTGCGGATTGCTTAAAAGAGACCAGCTTGAAGACATTGATCTTGGTTATGCGCTGCTGCCAGAGTTTTCAGGCAAAGGTTATGCTGTCGAATCGGCCTCTGGCGCGATGGGTTATGCCAAATTGCTTGGCTTCAATCGAGTCGTTGCCATTGTGAACCCTGACAATGGACGCTCGATTCGCGTGCTGGAAAAAATCGGCTTCGAATTCGAGAAGATGATCCGAATGGCTGAAAACGCTCCTGAATTGAAGCTGTTTGCATCCAACCTTTGACCTGCTGCTCTTCAATAATTTGATTGCTATGAACGACTCTCAACCAAACTCATACACTCGGACTGCCTGGCTGGTGGTTATTCTGCTGATTCCTGTGGCGTTGCTCAATTATCTGGATCGTCAGATGTTGGCAGCGATGAAGTCTTCAATGATGGGCGACATCCCGGACATTGCCACCAAAGCCAACTGGGGTTTGGTGCTGGGTTCTTTCAAATGGGTGTATGCGATTCTCAGCCCGGTCGGCGGTTATCTTTCAGACAGATTGAGCCGCCGCCATGTCATCTGTCTGAGTCTGTTTATATGGTCAGCCGTGACTTGGGCGACCGGGCATGTTACCAGTTTTAATGAACTTATAGCCGCGCGCGCAATCATGGGAATCAGCGAGGCGTTTTATATCCCTGCGGCTCTGGCTCTGATTACGGATTTCCATCTGGGACCGACCCGGTCGCGGGCGGTGGGCTTTCACCAGATGGGAATTTACGCCGGAGTCATCCTGGGCGGCTTTTCAGGTTACGCTGCGGACAGTCCCGCTTTTGGCTGGCGATTGGCGTTCAGTTTGTGCGGAATCATTGGGGTAGTTTACGCGCTGCCGCTGTTTGCTTTGTTGAAAAATCCTCCGCGCCCTGCAGACGCCAAGCCGCAACCTTCACCGCTTTCAGCCGCTGGCGAGTTGTTCACCAATCCAGGGTTTATTTTGTTGGTGCTGTATTTCACGCTGCCTGCGTTGGCAGGTTGGGTGGTGCGCGACTGGATGCCTGATATTTTGAAAGAGCAATTCGGTTTGGGGCAGGGAAAAGCCGGGGTTTCGGCTGTGCTTTATGTGCAAATAGCTTCGCTGATTGGCGCCGGGCTGGGAGGCTGGCTGGCTGATCGTTGGACCAAACGCAGCATTCGCGGACGGATATTCGTCAGTGCGTTGGGCATGACTTTTTTCCTGCCTGCGCTGTTTGGAGTTGGCAATGCTTCTACACTGGCGATGGCCATCGGATTCCTGATGCTGTTCGGTTTGGGTTGGGGGTTTTTCGATTGCAACAATATGCCAATTCTTTGCCAGATTGTGCGGCCTGAATTGCGCGCCACCGGTTACGGCTTTATGAATCTGGTCAGCATCAGTTGCGGAGGCTTTGCCGATTGGGGCTTTGGAGCTTTGCGTGATCGTCACGTGCCGCTCAATGCCATTTTCGGAGTTTTTGCCGCAGTCGCGTTGCTATCTGTTTTCATTGTTCTGTTGATCAAACCACGGAAAGAGTTGATTTCGCCGCCATAAGAAGCCAAGTTTGCCGCTTCAGATACCCGTCGCTATAATGCGCGCGCGACTTTCCACAATGCTGAAAACAACCGGACAAACTGGCCGACAAATCGGCAAACAAACTCGCTACCAGGCTGTGGTTTTTGACTTGGACGGCACCCTGGCCAATACGTTTTCGACTGTGCTGCGAATCTTCAACCGCGTCATGCTGGATCGAACCGGACGGCATTGGCGCCTGGATGAATTGCTGCCTTACTTTGGCCCGCCCGAAAGCGTCATGTTCCAGCGTATGTTTCCTGCCGCCGAAGTTCACGAGCCGATGATCGCCGATTACTTTCGCCTGAGCCGCGAAGACGGCCACGAGATTAAACCTTTTGACGGCATCAGCGAACTGGTCAGCAATTTGAAAAGCTCCGGCATCAAGCTTGGCGTGTTCAGCGCCGCCAACACCGAAGCCGCTCGGATTCGCGTCGGCCACGCCGGGTTGCTGGATTACTTCGACGAAGTGCTCGGCGGTGATTCAGTGACGAACAGCAAACCTCATCCAGATGGTTTGCTGCATTTGATGGATAAATTCAGCGTTGACCCCGCAGCAACCGTTTACATCGGCGATATGGTTGCCGATGTCGAAACAGGACGCGCGGCAGGAGCGACGACAGTGGCAGTTACCTGGGGAGCGGATTCACCGAAAAGGCTGGCCGCTGCCAACCCTGACCATTTGATTGACGATCCGCGATTGCTCAAGAGTATTATTGCTGTTGATTGAAAATAAACTGTAAAACCAAACGTAAACTATGTCACTCAACCTAAACGGTATTATTGCAGCCTTGCCGACGCCTTTTGGCTATGACGGCGAGATTGACCACAACAAGCTTCGGGACAACGTCCAGAAGTGGAATCAAACTGACCTGCTGGGTTATTTGATTCTGGGTTCGACCGGAGAATTTCCGCATCTGACGACGGATGAAAAGCTGGCGGTGATTGAAACCGTCCGCAACGCGATGTCGCCGGAAAAGCTGTTGCTGACCGGAACCGGCGAGCTTTCGACGCGGCAAACGATAGAGATGACCCGGCGCGCTCACGATTACGGAGCCGACGGAGCCGTCGTCATCACTCCGTTTTATTACAAGAAAGTTTTGTTCGATGAACATCACATCGCTCATTACGAACGGATTGCAGACAGCGCGCCGATCCCAGTGATGATTTATATGATTCCGCAATTTGCCGGAGTCACCCTGATGCCCGAAACCATCGCACATTTGGCCGAGCATCCGAACATCATCGGGTTGAAAGAAAGCTCCGGCGATTTGCAGGGGATGAAAGACCTGTTTCGAGAGTTGAAAACGACTGACTTCAACGTGCTGGTTGGTTCGCCTGCGATTTTGCACGAAGCCCTGGAAGTTGGATGCTCCGGCGCAGTTCTGGCTGTCGGCTGTCTGGCTCCGAATACGGCTTGCGCGGTTCGACAAGCCTGGCAGGAAGGCCGTTACGAACAAGCCAAAGACTTGCAGGGGCGACTGGCCAAACTGGCGCGGGCGACTGCGGCCAACGGCGTAGGCCATTTGAAAGCGGCCATGGATTTGACCGGCTATTACGGATTTCTGTCGCGGTCTCCGCTGCCGAATCCGACGGACGAAGAGCGAAAGGAAATCGCCGAAGCCGTCGCCGAAAGCGAACTGTTCGAGAAAAACGAAGAAGGCATTTGGATTGAGAAGAGCAATCTCTTCGTCAACGAATTTGCCGACTAACCGGATGGAGTGAGAGAGGGAAGGAGGGATAGAGAGCCACTGACTTGCTCTCCTTCTCTCAATCTCTCCTTCCCTCAATCTCTCCATCACGAAAGGGAGAAGGATGACCGACCACCAGACGATCAAGTTCAGCGACATTCCCAGAACATCAAAACTTTACAAAGATTTTCTTTACGACTTCAGCCGAGTTTCTCAGTTTTACCAATCCGAAGGTTTAGACATTGCCGCGCTGGTTCCCAGAGCCAAACAAGTGACGGCACAGACTTTTCAACGCGATGCAGTCGCGGACGTCCTGGCAGATCAAAATCGTCAAGCCGGAGCCGGTGACGAAACCTTTGCCAACATCGAACGTTTGCGGCAAAGCGATTCCGTCGTAGTCATCACAGGCCAGCAAGCCGGATTGTTCACCGGCCCGCTTTACACGATTTTCAAAGCTCTGACGGCGATCAAACTGACCGAACATCTTCGCTCGCAAGGCGTCAACGCCATTCCTATGTTTTGGATTGCGGCGGAAGACCACGACTTTGAAGAGGTAAATCACACTCGATTGGTCAACCGCGAAGGCCAGTTGGCTACGATCACTTACACCGCCTGTTCGCCGAAAGAAGGGAAACCGGTTGGTCACGTCAAACTGGCTGAAGGCGTCAGCCAGAACATTGACGAACTGGTCGCCGCTTTGCCGGAATCGGAATTCGTGCCCAAGCTCGCCGCTGACTTGCGCGAGTCGTATAGCGCCGGAACAGGCTTTGCCGACGCCTTCGGCAAGATGATGATGAAGCTGTTGAGCAAGTTTGGCGTCGTGCTGATCAATCCGCTGGATGATCGTTTCAAACACATTGCCGGAAGCATTTACACCAACGCGATGACGCAAGCCCCTGAGTTCGCCAATCGTCTGGTGACGGCCAGTTCTCAGCTTGAAGCCGCTGGCTATCATTCTCAGGTTTACACCAGCCAGGAAGCCGTGCCGCTTTTCATGCTGGACGACGGTCGGCGCACGGCGATGGTTCGGCGTGAAGATGGGCGCTTTTACCTGAAAAACGGAGATAAAAGCTTTGCCGCCGACGAATTGCTGGAAACCGTCAACCGCTGTCCGAACTGTTTCAGCCCCAATGTCACGCTGCGGCCAATCGTTCAGGATTACCTGCTGCCGACTGTAGCCTACATAGGCGGCCCGGCAGAGATTGCTTATTTCGCGCAACTTCGCCCGAACTATTCGCTGCTTGGCAGAGTCGAACCCGTCGTGTTGCCGCGAGCGACTTTCACCTTGATCGAAAAGCGCCACGCCAAAACAATGGCTAAGTTGGGTTTGGAGTTCAGCGACCTGTTTGAAGGCCAGGAAGCCGTCTTGAAAAAAATCGTCGAACAAAGCCTGGACAACGACACTTCACGCATTTTTGACGAAACCGAAAAGCTGTTTGAAGAGCAATTGGAAAAGCTGAGAGCTTCGCTGGTGTCAGTCGAACCTACGCTAAGTGACGCGCTGAAAGGCGGGCGCGAAAAGATTTTCTATCAACTCAATAACCTGCGAACTCGCTTCGTCCACAATCGCAGCAAACGCGACGAAACCACCGGACAGCAAGTCGAAAAGCTGTTCGCCGTGCTTTACCCGAACAAGAATTTGCAGGAACGCGAAATCAACTTCTGTTACTTTTTGGCGCGTTACGGTTATGAATTGATTGATCGGCTGCATGACGAAGTCGAAGTTGGCAACAACGACCACAAGCTGGTTTATCTGTAACTCGGCAGAGGTGAGCGGTCACTAATTGCCGTTCACCTCTAACTTTTTTGTTCTTTTACGATATCCAAAAACGACTTCGCCGCGTGTGACAGCGAGGCTTCGCGACGGTATACCAGTCGAAGGGTTTTCTCGATCTTCATTCCTTTTACCAAGACCTCAACCAGCTTGCCTGAATTGATTTCGGCTTCGACGGCCAACCTGGGCAGAATTGCAATTCCAACATCCAACAACACGAACTCTTTGATCGTTTCCAGCGTCGCCAACTCCAGGCAGATGTTTAGCGGTGTGTGGTGTTGAGCGAACAGCTCAAAGATTTTTGTGCGCGACGGAGTTTTGACGTTGTGGGCGACAAATTGTTCTTCCGCCAGGTCTTTGACAGTTATTTGTTTTTGTTTTGCCAGCGGATGTTTAGGAGGAACGACCAGGGTCAGTTCGTCTTTATGCACTTCGATGGATTGCAGATTCGGATGCATGGGGTCGTAAGAAAGAAATCCGAAATCCAAGTTGCGTTCTGAAACTTCGAGAGGGATTTTTTCTGATAGGGCACGAAAGACTTCAATTTTGATTTTTGGGTGGCGCTTTCGATATTCCATTAATAGCGGAGGCAGCAAATAAAGCGAGGTGCTTTCATTTGCGCCTATGGTCAAACGTCCGCGAAACATCCCGCGAAGCTCACTGACTGATTCTCTGGCTTCTTCGCGCAGGTTTATCATTCGCTGGGCGTAAGACAGCAAAATCCGTCCGGCTTCCGTCAGCGAACCGTTTTTGCTGCTGCGGTCAAACAGCGATTCGCCAAGTTCTTCCTCCAGACGTTTGATGGCAATGCTGATGGCGGGCTGAGTCCTGAACATTTTTTCAGCCGCGCGCGAAAAGCTTTTTTCTTCAGCAATAGATAGAAAGATTTCCAGTTGTGAGAAATCCACAGGTGTTTCTCCAGGGTTGTGATGCGTGAACAATGAAAGTTTGAAGTCGCCGGTATCATAGTGAAACTTTCGCAGCTTGCAATAACCGGCAGTCAAGTGATGGCTTAATTTCATTGGTAGCGATTTGAAGATATAAGCACTGGCGGGTTAGAGTCCTTATGTCATCTTCCCCACAAATATAAAGATAAACCATAGCCTTTCACTAAAATTGATGAATTCTTTCAATAAGATTTTTGGGCGGAGCGTTTGTCGCCATTGCCGTAATTATTGGCTCCCGACGGTATTGGTGGTAATCGTTTGTGCGCTGCCAGTCGTCACCTTTGCACAATCAGAACCAGCGACCACTTCATCTGCAACGGTACAAGGCATCCCATTAGCTGAAATTGCCAGTCGTGCCGAACACATCAAACGACCTTTAAGCGCAATTACTCGCCGGTTATCAGTGAACACCGGAGCGGGTTCGCTTTCAGGGCAGGTGCAGGCTGCGGAGGAACGAATTGCTGCACAATCACAGCAATTGAATGAGCGGTTGGCATCCAAGCCCACGCTTTACGAATTACGCGAACTGGATCGCGATTGGAAAACGCGAAGCGCCGAGCTAGGAATTTGGCAGAAATCATTGGCTCAGAGTTTGACTTCGACTGAGTCCGATTTGCGATGGCTGAAAGAAGAACACGCAAGATGGTCCACGACCCTGGATCAACTAACAGACAGTGATTCTTTGGAGGCAGTTTTTGACCGAATCAAATCCGTGCTTTCAGAACTGCAACGGCTTCAAGCGCTGGTTCAGGAGCGCATTAACTATCTGTTTGCATTTCAGGATCGCGTGTCACAATTGGATTTTCTGGTTTCAACCAGACTGGATGACCTGGCCTCGGCCAGAAAAGACTTTCAAGAAACTTTACTGGTTCGCGACAGTCGCCCTTTGTGGTTGTCGTTTTCGGACAATGGCGAAACAGCTCAGGATCCAATGAATGATTCACGCGGGAGGTCGTACATTCATGAACTGGCTGCCGCGCGTGAAAGCATAGAAAAGCAAAAAAGCCGCTTCTTTTTATTGTTATTGCTGTTTGTGGCTATTCTGTTGGTGAACATTTCTCTGGCAAAAAGAATTGATCCGTTGACAGATGGCAATCCTGAATTGCGAGAGTCGGCAGCCATCCTCAAACGACCAGTTTCGGCGGCTTTGCTGATTATTCTGCTGTTGCAACTGTGGCTTTCGCCGTTATCGGCCAGTTTGCTAAACAGCATTGTTGCCTTATTGCTGTTGATTCCTTTTTTGCAAATTGTCAGAAATCTGTTTGAGCTTCCGGCCTGGATGCGAATCTCCTTCTTTATCATGGCGATCCTGTATTTGAGCGATCAGATAAGGTTTCTGGCAGATTTTGAACCGTTAATTGAGCGGCTGATTTTTTTGGCGGAAACAGCTGTGGCTATTGCCGTTCTTGTTTGGATGATTCGCCCGAAAAGGTTTGATAGCTTGCCGGTTCCACTAATGGCGAGAAAATGGTTGCGCGGTGCGTTGACCGTAATGCTTGGATTGGTGTCACTTTCGTTGCTGGCAAACCTGTTTGGTTTTGTCACTCTGGCAAAAGTGCTGGGCGAAGGAGCGTTACACAGCTCCTATCTTGGAGCGTTGATGTATGTCGCCGCCAGGGTAATCAACGTGGGAATGGCGTTGATGTTGAAAACCAATCATGTCCAAGCTTCGGTTTTTGTTCAGTTCCGCCAGAATGAAATAGTCAAATGGTTTTCTCGCATTATTTATTCTCTGGCTGGTGTTTTGTGGGTACTTGGTTCGCTGGAACTGTTTACGATCCGTGAACAATTCCTGGCGATGGCTGAGCGGGTCTGGGATGTATCATTGAGTTTCAGAAGTTTGAGAGTTTCTGCCGGCGACGTAGTTTCGTTCTTGGTGGTTGTGGCGCTTGCGTATTACCTATCAAAAGTTGTCAGACTTATTTTGCAGGAAGACGTGCTGGCGCGGATGCCTCTTGAACGCGGAGTGCCGAAAGCTCTGGCCATAGTTGTTCAATATATTTTGTTATTTGGCGGTTTTGTGTTGGCGGTGGGGGCAGCCGGATTCGATCTGAACCGGTTGACTCTGCTGACAGGGGCTTTTGGCGTTGGAATAGGTTTCGGATTACAAAATATCGTCAACAACTTCGTTTCCGGTTTGATCCTGCTTTTTGAACGACCAATCCAAATTGGTGATGCTGTTCAAGTTGGAAGCGTAGTCGGGGAAATCACACGAATCGGCATACGGTCAAGCACGATTCGCACCTATAACGGCGCGGAAGTGATTGTCCCCAATGCCAAGCTGATTTCCGATGAAGTGACGAACTGGACTTTATCGAGCAAGATTCGGCGAGTGGCATTGCCTGTGGGAG
>JBGAPB010000168.1:0-14803 GCA_044221525.1 Blastocatellia bacterium
ACCGTCTTGCCGCAATCGTTTTGCCAATCGCAAATTGAACTCCGGCCAATCAATCAGCACAACCAGATCAGGTTTTCGCGCTTTCGCCGCTTCGCGTAGCCGACGAAAGACGCGCAGAAATTTTGGCAAAGCTTTCGCCACTTCCAGCGCGCCCATAATCGCAACTTCGCGGGCGTCAACCAGAGTTTCAACTCCAGCCGAACGCATTTCATCGCCTCCAGCGCCGAAAAACTCGAACTGAATATCGGGCCGTAAAGCGCACAAGGCAGCCGCCAGCTTCGCGCCGTGCTTGTCGCCGGAAGCTTCGCCAGCAACAATCATCAACTTGAGTTGGGAGTTGGGAGTTGGGAGTTGGGAGTTGGCGAAGAGTTCTTCTACCCAATAGGTTTGTTTGTGATGCAGGCTTTCAAAGTTCTGCAATTCGTGGCGAGCTTCGGCTTCAGAGGCAAATTCATCAATCAGAAATCGCCGCCCATTGTCATCTTGCCGAAACAGTTGCCATCTGGTTTCCATTGCTTCCCTGCTTACATTTTGCCCCACAGCATCAACACGCCGATGATGACGAAGGCAATGGCTGCAATTTTGTGCAGATATTCAGGATTGATGTAATTGGCCAGCACGCTGCCCAGCACGACTCCCAGGAGCGATACAGCAGTCAGTGCCAAAGCAGAACCGAAAAAGACCGCGACAGGCTGTTTGGTTTGCGCGGCCATGGTGATTGTCGCCAGTTGAGTCTTGTCGCCAAGTTCAGCCATAAAGATCAGGCCGAACGTCGTCAAAAAAGTTTTGAAGTTCATCTCAATCGCTCCCTTAAATCATGAATCAGTAAAGTTCCGGTCTGTCTTTAGGACGAGTTCGCCAGCGGCGATGAATCCACAGCCATTGATCAGGATAACGGCGGACAATTGATTCAATTGCTCTGGTGTAATTGGCGGTGTTGGTCTGCACGTCTTCGTCGCGGTTGCCGGTGTTGATGGTTTCAATCGGTTTTTCAAAGTGCAGCCGATGAATTTTTTCAGCTTCATCCCAGACGATGTAACCCGGCAAAACAATTGCGCCGGTTCTCAAAGCCAGCGTTGCCACTCCGGCTGTCGTGCAAGCCGGGACGCCGAAGAAATCGCAGAAAACGCCTTCTTCACGAGAAGCGTTCAAGTCGGCCAGAATGCCCACGACACCGCCGGATTTCAGCGTTTTCAGAACTTCGCGGACGGAGTTCTTTTTATCAATGCTGCGATTGCCGAAGCGCGTTCGGTTCGATTCAGCCAGTCGTTCGACCAGCGGATTGTCCACTCGCCGAGCCAAAAACGACATCGGATGGCCGTAAACCGAATGCGCGAAAACCGATAATTCCCAGGCTCCGATATGACCGGTCAGCAAGATCACACCTCGCCCGGCGGCTTCGGCCTCCAGATAATTTTCCAAGCCGACGTAACTGACTATGGATTCAATGTTTTGGCGATTGAGCTTTGGAAACTGGCTGACTTCGCCCAGCAAGCGGCCAAGATTGCGGAACGTGCCGCGTTTTATCTGCTGGCGTTCGGCTTCAGTAAGTTCGGGAAATGCCAGTCGCAAATTGGATTCGGCGTGGCGACGCAAATGTGGCAACACTGCATGGGCGATTGCGCCAACCAGCAGACCGCCTTTGATCGCCAACCAGCGAGGCAGCAATCTGACGCCGTGCAGAATCACCCAGGCGATGGCGAATTCGACGTAACTCCGCACCAGACCGCGCCGACGAATCGCAGCTTTCACCGCTGCTTTTGCCGCTTTTGGATTGTCTTGATTGTTTTCCAATGCCACTTGATACAAGCACGGCGAAGCTAACACGCGCCGTGAAAAGCTGTCAATTTGCGCGACTTGCAGCGTTGCAGGCAGAATGACGGCTCACTCAAACTAATCACCCGAAGGCATTTTATTAATGACTAAAGCTGTAATCTGGGATTTGGACGGAACACTGATTAACTCCGTTGACCATCACTGGGAAGCCTGGCGCGAAGTCATGGCAGCTGAAAACATCACGCTGACTTTTGAGGGTTTCGTTGCTGATTTCGGCAAACGCAACGACGAAATTTTGCGCGGACGAATTGACCCAAGCATGTCCGACGCCGAAGTCGCTCGCATCGCGCTGGCAAAAGAAGAAGCTTATCGCCGATTCGTTCGCACCAAAGGATTGGCGCTGTTACCGGGCGCTGAAAACTGGTTGCAGCAATTAAAAGCCGACGGGTGGCGACAGGCGCTGGGAACTTCGGCTCCGCAGGGAAACATTGACGCGGCATTTGATGTGCTGGGCATCGAAAAATACTTCGACGCCGTGATGTCATCAGAACAGGTCAAAGCCGGGAAACCTTCGCCGGATGTTTTTCTGGCGGCGGCTGAGCGAATGAGTATCGCACCGGAACTTTGCATAGTCGTCGAAGATGCTCCCGCCGGAATCGAGGCCGCCAGACGAGCAGGAATGAAATCGGTCGGCGTGTTGACGACTCACGACGAGCTGAAAGGCGATTGGGTTTTCAAAACGCTGGAAGATTTACCAGCGGATTTCTTTGCTGACGTATATCGCTAAAACCCGCTTGCTAACGCGCGCGGTACTGACCCGAAACATGAATCGCACGGACAGATTACTGGCCATCGTCCTGGAATTGCAGCGCCACGGAGCGCGCCGCGCCGAAGATTTGGCCGCGACTTTTGAAACCAGCAAGCGAACTATTTACCGCGACGTTCAGGCGCTGTGCGAATCCGGCGTGCCGGTTATGGCTCAGGCTGGCGTTGGTTATTCGCTGGTTGAAGGTTATTTCCTGCCGCCGCTCAGTTTCACAACGGATGAAGCGACAATGTTGTTGCTGGGCAGCGAATTCGTGGCCGACAGTTTCGACGCTCAATATCGCGAAGCCGCTCACGCCGCCGGACGGAAAATCGAAGTCGTGCTTTCTGAAAAGCTGCGAGGTGAAGTCGAATACTTGCGGGACAGCATTGCTTTTGTCGCGCCTGAAACTCTGGCCAGCGACGCTTCGGCTAAATTCCTGCCGATGCTTCGCCGAGCCATCGTCGAACAGCGCACGATTCGGTTCCATTACCACACGCGATATTCGATGGATCGGTCAACAGCCAGAAAAACCCGCGACGCCAATCCTTACGGCCTGGTACATTACGGCGATGCCTGGTACCTGATGGCGTATTGCCATTTGCGGCGCGAAGTCAGGCAGTTCAGGTTGGATCGAATGACGGATTTGACCCTGATTGACCAGTCGTTTGTTCGACCGCCCGGTTTTAAGCTTGAACAGCCGGAAGAAGACACGCGCTCGGTTGTGATTCGGGCGCTGTTCGATGCTGACGCGGCTCCGTGGGTACGCGAATCACGTTCGTATTACATTACCGAAATGACGGATCACCAGGACGGGTTGCTGGTGACAATGAAGGCCCGCTCTGAAACCGAAGTCATATCCTGGTTGCTGGGCTGGTGCGATCAGGTTGAGATTCTGGAGCCGGAATCTTTGCGGCAGCGAATAGCCGACACTGCGCAAAAAATCTTCGAAAAAAATTCTCTGCCAAAATCCTGCTGACATAACGCTGTCACTCGGCTGGTTTACATTCAGCGTCGCTACGAAATCACCCGACGAGCAATTGCCGGAAATCAATTCACAACTTTGGGAGGAATCAAATGAACAAAGAAGCACTGTTGGGGCAACGCGCGTATTTCAATATGGTTCATGGCGTGACACTGCGCTTGATTGGCAGTTTTACAGACGCCGATCTGGACTTCAGTCCGAAAGCCGGAATGCGTTCGGTGCGCGATCTTTTCGCTCACATTTACGGAATGGAAAAGGTCTGGGCCGAAGACGTTCGCAGAAACAAAATCACACAGGAATCGGAAAACCGCGCCATCCCCGAATCCGCTGAAGGCAAAGCGGAAACTGCAAAACTGAAAACAATCGCCGACGTGCAAGCCTTCGCTCGCGCGTCACATCTGGCGCTGGACAACGCGCTCAACGACATCACCGATGAAGAACTGGCTGGCAATGTAGAAACACCCTTTGGAACTTTTCCTCTTTGGCAAATGTTCGCCTTCGCTTACGACGAGCACTGGCATCATCGCGGCCAGATTTATACCTACGCGCGATTGCTGGGCAAGGAAGTGCCGATGCTTTACGACTACGAAAATTCGCCAGTGTAATTGCACGGCGTAATTGATTTCGTTTGTCGAATTAGCCAACAATGAAATAATGAGCAACACAAACGAACGACCATTTATCTTTTCCGATTTGGCTCTGTCGCAACGACTTGAGCGAACTGAGGCTGCGGCCAATGCAGAGTTTGTCGAAGCCAGAGCCAAATTTTTCCCCGACAGCGGAGCTTGCTGGATGCAAGCAGCCGGGGCTTATGCAATGTTTGACGGCGTCGGTTCTCCGCTGACTCAGACTTTCGGGCTGGGAGTTTTTGACCCGGTAACAGGCGAAATCCTTGATAGCATTGAGGCTTTTTTCCGGGAACGCGGCGCTGAAGTTTTTCACGAAATCAGTCCGATGGCCGACCAATCGCTTCTGGCTTTGCTCGGCGAACGCGGTTATCACCCGATGGAAATGACCAGCGTCATGTTTCGACCAATTGAACGAGAAGTTGGTTTGTCGGCCAAGGTGAACGATAAGATCAAAGTTCGGATGATAGGCAAAGTTGATGAAGCCGATCATGAGTTGTGGGCGCAAACGGCGACCAAGGGCTGGAGTAGCGAAGGCGATTTTGGCGATATGATTTTGGAACTGTCCAGATTAACGGTGAAGAAAGGAATTGTTCCGGCTTTTCTGGCCGAATTGGATGGGCAGTCAATCGCCACCGGAGCGCTGAGCATTACGGACGGCGTGGCTCTGCTGGCCGGAGCCAGCACCATTCCGGAAGGTCGCAAACAGGGAGCGCAACTGGCTTTGCTTGATGCCCGGTTGCGTTATGCTGCGGATCAGGGATGCGATCTGGCAATGATGTGCGCTCTGCCGGGCAGCGCTTCTCAACGAAACGCCGAACGCCAGGGATTCCGTATCGCCTACACCAGAATCAAATGGCAGCTTTCATAAACAATGGCGGTGGGTGAAAAAACAAAAGGCGACCATCGCAGGCCGCCTTTTGTTTTTTCAGACCGGATTGTCTTGCTTCAAATAAGACAACTACTTGCCGTGAAGCTGAGCGTAATGGACAAAGAACCAATATGTGATCCCAGCCCACACCACCAAATTAACTCCTGAAACCAACAAGCCAATACTTTTAACTTGAGGGTCACGTCCGCCGCTGGCATCTTTTTTACCGTACATCAGCATGATGACCAGCAATCCGACAACCACCCAGAAGAAAAGCCGAATGCCGTAATCAAGCATACCGGCGTTGGGGATATAGGTCTTAACCTGCCATATCGTCAGGGCGATGGTGGCAATGATCCCAACAATCGCCGCGACCGGTGGAGTGTAGTTAGCTGCCGTGGTCGTATTTGCTGCGCGACCGGCTTCCGAACTCAGCTTGCTGTTCGAATAGCTGTAGGCGAAGTAAATAACCAGGCCTATGCACATCCAGTCAATCAATCGAATCCAGGTATCCAGCGGCAGGCTATTCATCAAATAAGCAGCCGATATCACCGTCGCAATCGGTACAAAAGGTGAGAATGGAACCTTGAACGGGCGCTTCATTTCAGGATTGGTTCTGCGCAAAATGATGATGCCGGTTCCGACGATGACGAAAGCAAACAGGGTCCCGATGCTAACCAACTCGCCAAGCAAACTGATTGGGACGAACCCGGCCAGTATGGCAACGATTGCTCCGGTAATGGCCGTTGTAATGTGCGGAGTCTGGTATTTCGGATGGACTTTTGCAGCCCAGGTAGGCAGCAACCCGTCTTTCGACATTGAATAAAAAACTCGCGGCTGCCCCATCACCATGACAACCATGGTCGAACTCAATCCAAGGACTGCGCCGATTTTGATGATCATCGGGAAGTATTTCAGGATCGTTCCCATCGTTGTCCCCTGCGCCTGTTGCAATGCCGCGTCAACTGCCACAGCAATTGGAGCCGCTGCGTTGGTCAACATCTTGTAATCAACCAGCCCGACCATAATTCCGGCGACCAGGATGTAAAGCACTGTGCAGATTGCCAGCGAACCAAGAATGCCGATTGGCATATCGCGCTGCGGGTTTTTTGCTTCCTGTGCGGCTGTGGAAACGGCGTCAAAACCGATGTAAGCAAAGAAAATGACCGCGGCTCCGGTGATGACTCCGCCAAAACCGAATGGCATAAACTCCGCGCAACCGGGGGTGCCTGGCGCGCAACCCATTCCCAGATTGCTTTTGTTGACGTAACCGATGCCCGCGATGATGAACAGGATTACGACCAGCACCTTGACCATGACGATGATCGAGTTGAAGGAGGCTGATTCCTTGATCCCCTTGATCAACAGCAATGTGACCCCAACAGCAATCAGCAATCCCGGTAAATTGATAAGCCCGGAAACCTTGCTTCCGTCAGCCATTGTGACGCTATCCCAGGGGCCCATACTTAACTGTGTCGGGAAATTTATGCCAATATCCTTAAGGAAGCTGACCACGTAACCAGACCACCCAACTGCAACTGTGGCTGCGCCAAACGCATATTCCAGAATCAAATCCCAGCCGATGATCCAGGCGACAAATTCGCCGAGCGTTCCATAACCGTAAGCGTACGCCGACCCAGAAATCGGTACGCTGGCGGCAAATTCCGAATAACAAAGTGCCGCAAACGCGCTGGCAATTCCGGCCAAAACCATAGAAATAACAACCGCTGGCCCTGCGTGTTTTCCGGCTGCCTGCCCAGTCAGCACGAAGATTCCCGTCCCGATGATCGCGCCTATGCCGAGCATGGTCAGGTCTAAAGCGCTAAGCGTTTTCTTCAGAGTATGTGTGCCGGTTTCCTGTGATTCGGCAATAATCAGGTCAATTGACTTGGTCGCAAACAGTGACATCCTGGTCCTCCTTAGCCTGGCTCAAAGTCAGGCCGTTTCGAGTTTTACTCAAGTAATGCTGTGTTCAGCAGAGAAATTATTTTGAAGTTCGACTGCGTGTGGAATCGCGGTGTGATCGAAAACTTATTGGCGATCCCGAATTGGCGCATACTCTAAACGCAAGGCTCGGAAAGCGTCAATGGCTTCACATTAAGCATCTTTGAGTCTGATGGGGAGCCGCTCCCTGCTTGTTGGTGTTTAACAAAATGGATTTGGCTGATGTCGCGGAATTGAAAAACAGTTGCGAGGCTCGCAACGTGATTGCGATTTCGGCAATCAACCGCACCCCCTCAAATACTTAACGCGGCGCAACTCGCCTCGATTGCCGGACAGCCTTGAGCCGGGCTTCAACTTCTTTCGGAATGTCTTTAAGGTGGTAAAGCGAAACGAACACTTCGACCCATCATTTCAGAAATTCTTTTTCTTAAGGTCTATAGGTAAGCGATAAATACAAGACAGCATAGAGGTTAGGCACGTGAGATGAGTCGGCAGATTGACCTTCACAATGAGTCAAACCAAATAGATTCTATCCACACTCGAACAGAGTCACAAAAGAGTCAAACCAGCCGCTGGGGCTACGATTCGTTTGCGTGCAACGCCAGTTATCGTAGAAGATTCCAGCCAGAGATTGCCAATTCGTCAAAAACAGCTACCGAGGTCAAAAGCCTGATGGGAATTTACTCAAAATGACATTCGCGCGCGTCTGCTGGATTGGAGCCTGGGCAATCCGCAAATGGGCAAATATCGCCGCCTTGCCCTTGAACCGGCGCAGGGCGAAACATTGGAAATTGGATTTGGGACTGCGGTTGAATCTGCCGCATTACCCGCAAACGGTGACTCGGCTGACGGTGATTGATTCTGAAAACACTACGCGCAACGTCACCCAACTGGTTGACCGTCGTATTGCTGAATGTGCTTTGCCTGTGACCAAAATGCAGCTTGATGCGCAGGGTCGCTTGCCTTTCGAGGATCATTCGTTTGATTCTGTGGTTACAACCTTGGGACGCTTTGTTCGATTGAAAACACGAACCGGCGCAGGGCGAAACATTGGAAATTGATTTGACTGCTGAATCTGCTGCATTACCCGCAAACGGTGACTCGGCTGACGGTGATTGATTCGAAAACATCACCCAACTGGTTGACCGTCGTATTGCTGAATGTGTTTACCCCCGCAAGGGTCGCTTGCCTTCGAGGAAATTCGCCGAGTGAAAACACGACCCCCGCAATGGCAGAAACGCCCGAGGCAGGTTTGTGTTCTGGGAACACGGGCGAAGTGACGACCCAACGTCTGCCCGGTGGCAGGATCGGCTCAATCCGTTGCAACGAATCATCGGCGCGGGTTGCAATATGAACCGCAAATTGATGACCTGATTTCCACCTCAGGTTTTGAAATTACAAAGCTTGATCGTTTTTTGATGCCCAAAACGCCACGTTTGCTGGGCGAAATGTATAGGGGCATCGCTGAGCCGCAAGCCTGATTCGGAGAAACCATGCACCATACTCATAAACTCTTACTTGCTTTCGGAGCCGCCTTGCTGGTTGCTGTAATCTTTTTGTTATGGAACCAGACTTCTCATGCGCCTGAAACAGGGGTTGTACCTGCCTCAAACCAACCATCAGAGAAGGTTAAAACCGAATCGGCCAAAATTGACGAAGCCAAGCTGGTTGATCTGACTTATGCCTTCGACGACAAAACCATTTACTGGCCAACGGCTAAACCATTTGAATGGCAAAAAGAGTCGTGGGGTAAATCAGCGGGGGGTTATTGGTATACGGCTGCCAGATACGCAGCCAGCGAACACGGCGGCACTCATCTGGACGCGCCAATTCATTTCAGCGAAGGCAAACAGTCTGTTGACGAAATTGCTGTGTCGAAACTGGTTGGTTCCGCAGCCGTGATAGATATTTCTGCCGCTTGCGCCCAAAACACCGATTATCGTCTGACGGTTGAAGACATTACAGGATGGGAAAAAGCCCACGGCGAAATCCCGAACGAAGCCATTGTTCTGATTCGCACCGGTTGGGGAAAATTCTGGGGTGACAAGAAAAAGTATCTGGGAACGGACACCCCGGGTGACGTAGCAAACTTGCACTTCCCAGGCATCGGGCGCGAAGCGGCAGAGTTTTTGGCCAAGCAGCGCAAAATTGACTGCTTGGGAATTGACACAGCGAGCATGGATTATGGCCCAACAAAAGATTTCATCGCTCATCAGATTCTGAACGGTGCAAACATTTTCGGACTGGAAAATGTCGCCAACCTTGACCGGCTGCCCGCCAAAGGCGCGACGTTGATTGCCTTGCCAATGAAGATTAAAGGCGGCACAGGCGCACCAGTTCGGATCATCGCCATATTGCCGTAAATAACAGTCGCCCGATTCGCTCAAATTCATGCTTCCCAGGCCTGCCAAGGTGGATTGTAAATAATCCCGATTGTCACACCAGACGTAACGCAAACGGCAGGGTTGATTCACTTTATTAAAATTGGAAGCAGCGGCTTTTGTGCGTTGACAGCGTTTTTCCGCCTGCCTAAACTGCGCCAGTCAAATTCACGCCCCGTTCCAAACTCTTGCAACCTAGCTTGCTCCCCGGTGCCAATCAGGCGAATTGCTCAGAACCGTCAAGCCGGTTTTCCATAACTACACATTTGTTCGATCAAGGAGATAGAAAAAAATGAAAAAGCTTTTGCTTTTAGCCTGTGCTGTTTTGTTTATGATGGCGGCGCCAATTCCTAAAACTAACGCTAGATACTATTCTCAATCTCAGGAACCTGAATTCCAATGCGGGGCAAGAATTTGTTTACGCACTACTTCATATTTCGTCATCAATTACAGACGCATTCGATTTTTCCCACGGGATATTTTGATCAGTGGAGTCAACCTTAACCATCCGGTTGAAGTAACCAGCACCAACACGATTCTGGCGGCACTGCGAAACCCGTCCGGCTCTCCACTGGCGGAATTCAACCGTCATTATGTTACCTCGCAACTCAGCCTGGCGATGATTCCGCTGGTTTCTGTTTACAGCGGAGTCAAAAGCAGCATTGGCTGTTACGGCCTGGATTTTGAACCGGTAAAACTCAGCACTGGCGCGACTCTGACGCCTGAATCATCCGTGGAAGCCCTCTTCAGCCAATGCGATGTAGTGGCTGTCAATCCGGTTTCGCCGGAACGTGACGCCGACATGCAGGCGTTGGTGGATATTCTTTCAAAGCTCAACGGCACTTGCCGGTAATCGAAATTGATATTGGGTAACAGCGACCGCAAGCAATTGATTGAAACGTCATTGGCTTGCGGTCGCTTCTTTTTTTACAGTTCGTTGAAGACATCCCAGCCACATTCAGTCAAAATCGTAATTGCGCGACCTAAATTCCAAACCCAAACCGAAGGAGAAACAATGTCTCGCCAAATTTTGAAGGCTATTCTTTTGACAGTGTTGACCGCTGCATTTGCACAAAGCGGTGTGGCGCAAACTCAAAGTAATTCTGCTTCTCAACCCAAACCGCCCAAGCCCTGTTCACAGGCAGAACATCGCCAGTTCGATTTCTGGGTCGGAGATTGGGATGTCACGGTCGGCGGCAACCCCGCCGGAACGAATTCGATTCAACTGATTCTGGGCGATTGTGTGTTGCTGGAAAATTGGACGGGGTCGAAAGGCGGCAATGGCAAAAGCTTCAATCTGTTCAATTCCGCCAAAGGCAAATGGCAGCAGACCTGGGTGGATAGCGGCGGCAACGTGCTGGAACTTTACGGCGAATTCAAAAACGGAGTGATGCAGTTGAACGGTGAAAACCTTATTAACGGCAAAAAAGCTCTTCAGCGAATTACCTGGCAGCCGCTGGACAAAGATCGCGTGCGCCAGCACTGGGAACAATCGCAAGACGATGGAAAAACCTGGAGCACGGCGTTCGACGGTTTGTATGCCAGAAAGAAATAGCCCAAGCAATTTGGAGCGCTGAACATCTCAGCGCTCCAAATTTGGCCAACTCTCGCCAAAAGTCGCAACGCGCTGCTATCATCTCACCGCTTTATTCCTTTCACTCAATCAGCAAAAGTAATTCGATGATCGAGCGGTTTGGCGGTCGTCTAGAAATTCGTTTCAACACGTTGAGGTGTTTGCAGATGAACACAGATGCTTTGACTTTTGGCCGTTTGCGCAGTTTCGGCGCAACTGACAAATGGTTGTTGTTGCTCTCTATTGTTTGCGGTCTGGCCTATTTGGTGACGCAAAGCGTTCAACCTTTTCCCGGCAGTATCGTCCTGAAAGCTCTGAGCATTGCTCCACTGGCAGTGCTGGCGTTCAGGCTGCTGGGTGAAACCAAACCGCATGGAATTGAATGGCTGCGCGACCGCGACAATGTGATTTTGGCGGCGGCCCTGAGCTTTTCCTGTCTGGGAGATGTTTTTCTGGATTTACCGGGCAACTACTTTGTCCAGGGATTGGTTTCTTTTCTGGTCGCGCACTTCATTTACATTTTGCTGTTCGTGCGCAACTGGCCGCGTCCGTTAAGGCCAAGCGGCGGGCAAATGATTTTGGCGGCTGCGGTTTTGATTTTCAGCCTGACGCTGTCGAACTGGCTGGCACCGAATTTGGGAGCAATGGCAAAACCGGTCATGGTTTACATCTGCGCCATAACAGTGATGGTGGTTTCGACCATCTTGGCCGGTTTTTCCAAACGCTATGTTTGGATCGGCGCAATGCTGTTTATGCTTTCGGATTCGATGATTGCGGCTGGCCGTTTCAAAGCGCCTGTGCCGCTGGCTGATTATCTGATCTGGGGAACTTACTATCTGGGACAGTACTGCATTGCCATCGGATTTTTGCGAGAAAAATTGGGTGAACGATGAAGGAAAACCATTTCACTTTCACTGCCGACGATGGCGCAAAGCTTTTTGTTTATCGCTGGCAGCCGGATTTCGGTATTGGCAAAGCCGTCGTTCACATCGCTCACGGATTGGCTGAACACGCCGGACGTTATGAACGATTGGCCGAAACCTTGACCGAAAATGGCTATGTTGTGTTTGCCAACGATTACCGAGGTCACGGCCAAACGGCTCAGCAACCGGAAGACGTTGGCCATTTCAGCGACGAAAACGGATGGCAACGAATCCTGAAAGACATTGAAGAACTTGTACGACTGGAACGAACGGAATACCCAACCCATCGAGTGATTTTGATTGGCCACAGTCTGGGTTCGTTGGTGGCTCAGCATCTGGCGACAAGAAATTTGTTCGACGCGGTAGCCATGTCCGGCGCGAACGGCATAGTCAGTCCGCTGGCTCGCATCGGCAAACTGGTGGCCAAAATTGAACGTTTGCGGCTGGGCAAACGCGGTAAAAGCGAAACGATCAACAAGCTTTCGTTTGACGCTTTCAACAACACTTTCAAACCGAACAGGACTTCGTTCGACTGGCTTTCGCGCGACGAAGCCGAAGTAGACAAATACATTGCCGACCAGATGTGCGGCTTTTTGTGTTCGACTCAATTGTGGCTGGATTTGCTTGGAGCAATGGCCGAAGCCGCAAGGCCGGAATTTCGCGCCAGAGTTCCAAAACAACTGCCGGTTTATCTTTTCTCTGGCTCCCTTGACCCGGTCAACGAACAAGGCAGAGGTTCGACCGCGCTGGCTGAATACTATCGTTCGATTGGAATGGAAAAAGTCAGTTATCGCATCTTCACCGGCGCTCGCCACGAAACGTTGAATGAACTCAACCGCGAAGAAGTGACAGAGCATTTGATTGACTGGCTGAACGCAATCGTGAAGCTGCTTGGCAGGCACGCACCATCGCGTGCGATTCAATAGGAGATATTTATGATCACCAAACTCAAATTCGTTACATTGACGCTGATACTTATATGCACATCGGCATTTGCTCAGGAAGGTTTTTCGCCTTTCACAACGGACTTTCCGCCTGAAGAATTTGCTGCTCGACGCGCCGAAGTTTTCAAAGCCATCGGTGAAAATGGACTGGCTTTGCTGCAGGGCGCTCCCAGCCCGCCAGGCTACACGCGCTTTAGGCAATCGAATGAGTTTTACTACCTTTGCGGCATCGAAATCCCGCACGCTTACCTGTTGCTGGATGGTTCAACCAGAACGACGGCGCTTTATCTGCCTCATCGCAACGAAGGCCGCGAACGCGGCGAAGGCAAGCTGCTTTCAGCCGAAGATGCGGCTGAGATAAAGCAACTGAGCGGCGTTGATGCCGTTTTCGGAACTGATTTGCTGGTGGAGCATCTGGCACGAGCAACTCGGTCGTACGGGCGGCAAATTTTCACGCCGTTCAGCCCGGCTGAAGGCTTTGCAATGAGCCGCGATCTGGCCGTGCGTGTGATTGGCGATTATGCTGCCGACCCTTTTGACGGTCGTCCATCACGCGAAGGAACGTTGATTCAATCCTTGCGCGCCCGCTTTCCGCAATTTGAAGTTCGTGATTTGTCTCCGACTCTGGACAAACTCCGGCTTATCAAATCGCCGCGCGAACTGGCGCTGATCAAAAAAGCTACGCGGCTGGGCGGCCTAGCCTTGATCGAAGCCATGCGCTCGACTGAACCTGGCATTTACGAACACGAACTGGACGCAATGGCCAAGTACGTTTATTACCGCAACGGCGCTCAGGGCGAAGCGTATTACTCGTTAATTGCCAGCGCGTCGAACGCCTTTTACCCGCATTACAACGCGGGCAAACGTCGAATGCAGGACGGCGATTTTCTGTTGATGGATTTCGCTCCGGACGTTGGTTATTACATGAGCGACGTGACGCGAATGATGCCCGTCAACGGCAAGTTCAGCCCGTGGCAACGAGAGTTGTATGGCTTTTATCTGGGTTGTTACAAATCCGTGTTGAAACACATCCGCCCGAATGTCACTGCGCAAACGGTCATACAAGACGCCGTCAAGGAAATGAATGACTTGCTGGCAAGCACGAAGTTTTCCAAACCCATTTATGAAAACGCAGCCAAAGCTTTTGTCGCTCGATACCAGGCTTCGGCCAGCAACCCGCGCGCAAGCCTTGGCCATTGGGTTGGCATGGCTACTCACGATGTTGGCCCTCACGAAGGTGTTTTGCGGGCCGGAATGGTTTTCACCATTGAACCTGCCCTGACCGTGCCGGAAGAGAAAATCTACATCCGCATGGAAGACCTGATCATCATCACCGAAACCGGAAAAGAGATAGTTTCGGACTTTATCCCGATGGACATGGATCAAATCGAAAAAGTGATGAAGGAAACGGGGATGTTGCAAAAGTATCCGCGTGATGGCGAAACGAAGCCATAAATTCGAGCATCAGTCCTGTTATCCACTTAATCCATTTTGTAGAAAATGTGGGAGCGTAAATGGAAACTCTCTGGCAAGACCTTTCTTACACCTTGCGCAGACTGGCGAAACATCCAGGTTTTACGCTGGTTGCCGTTTTGTCTCTGGCCATTGGAATCGGAGCCAACAGCGCGATTTTCAGCGTGGCAAACACGCTGTTACTGCGTCCGCTGCCATATAAGGACGCAGACCGTCTGGTCATTTTGTGGAATCGTTCGCCCGGTTTGAACGTCGAGCAGGACTGGTTTTCGATTGGCCAATATCTGGACATCAAAATCGAAAATCACGTTTTTGAACAGACAGCCGTGACCATAGGCGGAAGCTACAACCTGACGGGCGCTGGAATTCCAGAACACATCGAAGGCGCGCGAGTTTCTTCATCGCTGTTTTCGCTGCTGGGCGGGCAGGCGGTTTATGGCCGGGTTTTACTGCCTGAAGAAGACGAAAAAGGAAAAACTCCGACGGTGATTTTGAGCAACGC
>JBGAPB010000169.1:0-13159 GCA_044221525.1 Blastocatellia bacterium
CAACGTTGAAGGTCGGTAGCTGTTTGTTGGCTTCAAATCGGTTACTAAAAACGGCATTGGCAAGATCATCGCGGCGTCAGGGTGATCGTGCATTTCCATTCGGGATGACTGGCTTCACTCAACTCGTAATCGCCGGGCGGCAGATTGAAATGTGCATTCCAGCTTCCGCGTCCTTTTTTCAGCTTTACGTCAATGACCTTGTCTGTCGGCCTGTTTCCCACCGTTCGATTGAGCGTCAGATTTAATTCAGGATCGGCAGTGCGGTTGACGATGGTCATCACAAAATCTTTTGCCGAACGTTTGATGGCCAGCGGCATAAACCCAAACCGGCTGACGGTGATGAGTTCGGATTCGATTTGTTCCTGTTGCTGAGCAGTTACCCCTTCGATAAGTTTCGTGCTTGTTACTTCGGCTGAGGCATTGCTGCTTCCACCTCTGACAGTCGTTTCCGCAGTCGGGTGCGGAAAGATTATTTCCGTAGCAATAACAACAGAAACCAGACACACCGCCAGCGTGCCACCAATAATCAAGGAAGTGCGTTTCATTTCATCTCCTATGTAGCAATTGAAAACCGAGCGGAAGACACACGTATGCCGTTCGGGTTAGTTTTGAAAATAACTAAATGGAAAACAGCTTGCAGGGAGCTAGAGGGGAATATCCGAGTTCAAAAAATCGTTTCGTAAATTGTTATTCTGTGGATAAGGCGGGGGCATTGTGTGTGTGTGTTCTGTCAATAGGTTATTTTGCGTGCCAAACTATTTTAATGTTACGCAGGAATAACAAAAAAATACTGTAACAAGAAACTGTAATGGATGGCGAGGTTACAGCGGCAATCTTAATCTGGCTTCGCAGCCTTTGCCATTGATGCGATTTTCCAGAGTCAGGGTTCCGCCGTGGCCTTCGGCGATTTGGCGGCTGAGCGCCAGGCCAATGCCTGAGCCTCCGGGTTTGGTGGTAAAGAAAGGAACGAACAGGTTTGAAGTATTGGACAAACCCTGGCCTTCGTCTTCGACTGAAATTTCCAGGTAATTATTTGCTACTCTCCAGGTAATGCTGACGGTGCCGGCGGTTTCACCCGCTTTTTCAAGTGAAGCATCAACCGCGTTTCGTTGCAGGTTAATTAGCAACTGTTCCAGTTGGGCGCGGTCGCCCTGAATAGTTAATTCAGGACCGGGGATCAACTCCACTTTCAGACGGGTTTCCAAACTTGAAGCCTGTCGAACCCAACTGCCAACGTCCATCGGCTGCAATTCAGGTCGAGGCAATTTGGCCAGAATCGCATAAGCGGTCATAAAACGGTTCAACGATTCGGCTCGCGTTGAAATAACAGACAGACCCCGCACCAAATCTTCTTCAAAATCCGCTGGCCAATTTCCAGGCTCAGGATTTCTGGCCAACATGTTTTCCAGGCTACGTGCGATTGATTTGATAGGCGTCAGCGAATTGTTCAATTCGTGGCCGAGAACTCGAACCAAACGCTGCCAGGCCAGCCGCTCTTCTTCGCGCAACGCGCGGCTGAGATCGGCGATGACCACCAGTTGATGAGGCTTGCCGTCTTCGCGAAAAGTGCTGCGCCGCATTCCCCACCGGCTGGCTACGTTGCCAATGCCGCCGGGAAAGGTTCGCTGCAAAGTCCGCGCCGCTTCGCCTTCCAGACAATCCTGCATCCGCAACTCTTCTGCGGTTTTCCCCAACAATTGAGCAGACGGACGATCCAGCAAACGTTCGGCGGCTCGATTCAGCAATCGCAATCGCTGTTCACTGTCGAAAGCAAATACCGCCAGGTCAATTTCTTCCATTACCCTGCGGAGCAAAACCGTCGCTTCCATTGCGCCCAGACGCTGTACTCGCAAGGTTGAGCCGAGCGCGTTGACTTCGCGGACTACGTCGCCAAGCGGATCATCCTTGTTGACCGTTCGGCCTCGAATTGAGTAATCGCCTTCGCGTAAGGCGGCCAGCAGGTTCGACAGAGTTTGCAACGGCATGACGACTCTTTCGCGCAAAGCGTAAGCGCACCCAAGCCAGAAACTGACGATGAAAACCGTCAGAGTCCATTGCACCTTTGGCGTGTAATCGCCAGTCCACAACATAACAAGCGCGACCAACGCGCCCGGAAACCCAGTAAAAAACGCCAGCAGCCAGATGCGTTTATCGAAGCTCAGCGGTTGCGGATGAAAAGGTCGCGGCAAAGGTTTGACATGGACGTGAGTGTCACCGGCTTTGGTGGTTGGCTGTGGCAAAATCGAAAGCAGGTTCGGGCGGTCAATATCAACCGAATCAACCGACGGTTCGTATTCTCCAAAGATTCGCAGACCCAGAAGTTTCATAGACTGCATTTTTCCATACTGCCGCCGACTGTGCCATACGGCAAAAATGCCAACGTTCTTAAGAAATAAAAAAGCGGAGGCCAATGACGACCTCCGCTTTTCGCGTTGCTTCTTGCCAGTTGGTTTAGAACTGGAAACGAGCGCCGAACTGCACCTGGAAAGGCGCGCCCGGGTTGTTTGTAAGAATGTAGTTACCGTTGACGTCTTTCTTCTTCAAGAAGTCAGGGTTGGTTGCTGCACTAAAGCCGCAATCAGTCGGAACCGGCGCAACGCAGTAATTGGTCACACGCGCGTTGCCGAAAGGCAGTTGCAGGTTTTCAGCATTCAACAGGTTGAAGAATTCCGCCGAGAAAATCAGACGACGATCTTCTTTGAAGCTAATTCCTTTCTGAACGCGCAAATCAACTTCGTACGTCGCAAAATTGCGGAATGAGTTGCGCTTGAACGGAACTCCGACAGCACTATACGGACGATCCGAGCCACCAGCATCGCTGTTGGCATCCGAACCGAATCCGGCATCAATGGGGAAACCAGACCGCAGACGAATCGCAGAGGAAACGTCGAAGCCATAGGGCAATGAGACAACTGGACTGGCCACGAACTGGTGACGGCGGTCCAACCGCGAATAGTTGAATTCAGATGCCAGGTTGAACGCATTTTCAAACAATACACCGCCCGCATCGCGTTCGTTGTCGTCGTTCGAAAGGTTTCGTGACAGAGTGTAAAAAGCGTTGAACTGAACACGTTTGCGGCGCAGATTGGCTCGAACGGTCATGGATTGGTAAACCGAACGACCGGTGGATTCGCGCACCTGAATAGCGCCAAGCGTCGGAATCGGACGAGCCTGAGCCGGGCCAGTGCCGCCATTGACTCCGAAATAAGGGCGCTGTGCGATGTCTACCGTAGTTGAACGCAGAATCGGAGTCGGCAAGTTCAGGTCACGATTGCGTTGCAGGTAGAAAGTGTTCACCTGGCTGTAATCAACGCCAACGCTAAGTCCACGGCCAAGCTCGCGTTCAACACCGCCGCCAAACTGGTACGACTTCGGGTTCTTGAAATCATTGGCCCAGGTCGTCAACTGCACGCCGGTAAACGGATCGAAATTCGCCAGATTCAGGGCCGCAGCAATTGATTGAACCTGTGCCGCGGTCAGAACTGGCAGCTTGTCCAGCGAGAAGGTGTTCAGATCTATACCAATCAACTTCAACTGTTTGTAAAGCGTGTTGTTGGTGTTCGTGGAAGGAACCGCCAAAGGCAAACGAATAGAAACGTCGCCCGGCGGGTTGCGGAAGTTATTCAACGGGCCAGCCAAAAGCAACATCGGAGTTCGCGCGTAATAAGTACCGGCAAACGCACGAACCACAGTTTTACCGTTTTTGAATGGATCCCAGGCAATGCCTACGCGGGGCGCAATCTGATCGGCTACGTCGGGAATGTAGCTGGGATCAACCATGTGACCTGACGGGAAACGGAAGCCACGCACTTTATTGGTGACAATGCTATTGCTGGTATCCGGCGAGGGATTGAATTGCCCCTCCCAGCGCAGACCAAAGTTCAATGTGAAATTCGGCTTAATGCGCCACGCATCCTGACCAAAGAACGAAAATTCATTCACATCCAACTGAAGCTGACCATTGCCGATCTGGCGCAGGTAATTGGCCTGGGTCGTGTCAAAGCGATTGACAACGCCAGTCGTAATGCTGGGCGTGTAAGACAAAATGTCCAGCACCGTTGGGACATTCGTTGTGCTAAAGCCAAAATTACCGAACTGATTAAATGCAAACGTCTGATCGGCAAAAGTGTGATTGATCTCAGCACCAAACTTTGTCGTGTGGTTGCCCAGAATCCAGGTCAGGTTTTCAAACAACTGGAAGCGCCAGTCATACTGAGTCGTCGGCAGAAAGTTGACAGTGCCAACTCGCCCGATGCCGCTGGTGATAGTAGGCTGCTCGGAGTTGGCCAGACGAGGACGAACTTCGCGCGTGTATTGCGAGCGCAATTCGTTGACGAGGTTGCCTGCGAAATAATCGGTCAATTGGCCGGTAACGGTGTAAGTACGATCCTTTTCGGTGCCGTTGTTCGACAGCGCGCTGATGGTTGTCGGGAACAAAGCGTTACCGGTCGCATTGGCGTTCAGAGCATTGTTGTTGCTCTGGCTGTAACGGACGTTGAAGCGATGGGAATCGTTGAAACTGTAATCGAATCGTCCCAGTCCCGCCTTGGCGTCGTTGGTTTGTTCAAAAGGAACTTGCAGCGCTTTGAAAAAATCGAAGGCTTCCTGCCCGTTAGCCGCAGGCGTGACGTTTTGTAGGTTGTCAAAGAAAACCTGACGTGGATTGCGGAAGCGTTGTTGTTCGTACGAACCGAAGAAGAAAGCTTTGTCTTTCTTGATTGGACCACCGAACGAACCGCCGAACTGTTGCTGCGTCGGGGCGGCAATTACTTCACGATTCAGGTTAGCTGAAAGCGCATCGTAATAACTATTGGTTTTTGAAAGCTCGCGGTGGCGAATCAGGTAAAAGGCTGAACCGTGATAGGCATTGGTTCCCGATTTGGTCACGGCAGTCACCAGTCCGCCGGTCGAACGACCAAATTCAGCCGAATAACCTGCGGCGACAACCTGAAACTCTTTGATGGATTCCTGAGGAATGGTGAAAGCGTTGTTTGAGCGTTCGCCGCCACGGATGCCGCCGAAAAAAGGTTGGTTGTAATCCACACCGTCAATGTTGACGTTGGAGTTAATGCCACGCTGGCCAGAAAGTGAAATCTGACCGCGTGAAGGTTCAACCTGAGCGGTCGGCGTCAGCGTAACGAAATCCTGAAAGCGACGACCGTTGATCGGCAAATTGTTGATCGCGTTTTCGTTGAGCACGGCATCGGGTTGCGAAACGGTCGTCTGGACAACTTCCGCCGTAACAGTTACGGCTTCAGAAACCGCCTGAACGCCAAGCGTGACATTAAGGTCTGTGATCTGACCGACCGTCACGGTCACACCATTCAATTCGGTTTTGGCAAAGCCTGTGGCCTGCGCCGTGACTTTGTAAATTCCCGGTGGCAGCAGCACAAAACGATAAACGCCGTCGGAACTGGTGGCCGTCGAGCGTACTAAACCGGTTTGGGTATTGCCGACTGTAACAGTCGCTCCTGTAACGGTCGCGCCTTGCCCGTCGCGCACCAGACCGGAAATTTGCCCTGTGCTGGCGTTCGCCTGAGCAAATGCCTGAACGCTGCCCAGCACGAAAAAGAGCGCCATCAGCATTGCCGCAGCAAGCAAACTATACAATTTTGATTTGAACATAATTCTAATTCTCCCTCGTTTGAAGAAAAGGGTTATGAGTGATTGAGCAGAAAACGGTTTGATGCTTCCGCTGCTCAAAGCGTGGTTGCAAAAACTATTTCATCCCTGGAAGCTAGTCTGGAAAGCTTAAGTTGGAAGCGACGCCTACTTGTTGGACGTCTGTCATTATCGGTCATTAAAAATGCCGTTGCGGGGACGACATTTGCCCCAAAAACTACTGAGTTAAATATTGGCGCTTACTGCTCTACCGAGTAGGGCGAGAGGTTAAATCACCGGCTCAGACAGGTGCGCTTACTGCTCTACCAAGTAGGGCGAGAGGTTAAATCACCGGCTCAGACAGGTCAAGTTAAGATCACGTTAGCTGCAACTTCATCTTTTCTTTGACGCAGCCGGTTCTTTCACCATTTTTTTTTTCCAGTTCTCAGCCGACATGGCCTTGCACTTTTCCTGTTCTGCGGCAGCGATTACAAGTTCTTTGATCGGCTGACTGATTACCAGTTCGACTGGGGCTTTCGACTTTGCGACCTTATCAATATAGGCAAGCGTAGTTGCTTGCCTATATTGGCTTCGGCGGAGACCAAAATCGTACGGAAAAATCAACCTTGAGGGCTTGCGTCTTTTATAGGTGGCCCCAGTTCCTCCGTTTTATAACCATCGGGGTAACTGCGATGACGCATTTCGCTGCGAAAAAAAGGTTGTCGGCGTTCAGGCAAATGACGAGCGAAACGGGCGCGGAATCGCAAAGAGGTTTCAACCAAACCGCGAGTCAATTTCGATGGTGCAGGAAATCCGAATGCGGCGCACAGCCGATCATCCATCAAGGCGTAAACGAAGGGTTCTCCCAATTTCCACAGAGGCTTTGGCAACAGCCAGGACAAAAACAGGTTGCGCGTGGCTTCGGCAGTGCGGCGGCTGGCTTCGGAATATCGAAACCGTGACTGTTCGTATTCAACGTTAAACCGTTCATATTCCGCAAAGCTTTGCGGAAGGTCCTGGATGTTCATTCGCTTGCCGACTTCGCTCCAGAAATAAAACAGCCCCAGCCGTTCCTGTTCGACCATTTGTCGCCAACCGAATCGGTCAATCCAGCGAATCGGCTCAAAGATAAACGTCGAAAGCACGTAGCGAAAATCGTCGTTGGCGATCTTGAATCGCCCATGCAAGCTGTTCATTCGTTCGATGGCTAGACGGCCTTTTTCGCTGTCATAACCAAACTCGTAAATCTGGCTCATGATCAGGTCGGTATCGTCGTACCTTTTCTGAGCGCGTCGGCTGAATTCACCTGTTCGATCCAGCAAAGAGCCAATGCTGGGCACGGCAAAGGTTCGGAACAAGGCGAATTCCAGGGATCGAACCATGTCAAACGGGAACTCGTGCGCCGCCATCAAAAACATAATGCGCTGATGATCGCAGACAGGGTCAAGTGTCAGAATTTCCTGCAAGGATTTGTGTTGAGACATAACGCCTCCATTGGTAGATAGATGGAAAAGCGCTCGATATTACGAACCAAGTTATGCGACTGGATTTACTTCTGTGTTGAGAACTTTTCCGCTACATCCAGAATTCGCTGAGCAGTGCGGGCGTGCAATGGTTCTATCAACTGGCCTTCAAATTGTATAGCTGCCAAGCCACGATCCAACGCTTCCTGCATAGCCGCAACGATTTTGCGCGCCTGTGCGATTTCTTCTACAGATGGAGAAAAAACTTCATTGACCGTGGCAATGTGCGAAGGATGAATTACGGCCCGGCCATCGTAACCAAGATTGCGAACCAGCTCGCTCGCTCGGCGCAATCCGTCAAGATCAGGAATGGAAAAGTAAGGCGCGTCGTAAGCTTCAACGCCAGCCGCCCGCGCCGAATACAGCATGCGCGAACGAGCAACCAGCAATTCCGGCTCGCCTTCTGTCAATCGCCCGCGAGTCAGCACAGTGAAATCTGCGGAGCCGAACATCAGCCCATCCAACATCGGACTGGCGTCGGCAATCGCCGGACAATTCAAAACTCCGCGCGGAGATTCAATCATCGCCACCAACCGTTGATGCCCGGCCAGCATTTGAACAACTGCCGCTACTTCTTCGGGACGTTCGGCTTTTGGCAGCACTGCGCCGTAAGCTTTGCTGCTGGCGACAGCTCTGGCGTCTTCTTCGCCAAAGCCTGTGTCGAACCGGTTGACGCGAACAAAAACTGGTTTGCCGCCGAAATCCACTTCGGCCAGCATTCGCATCACAGTTTGCCTGGCTTCGATTTTGCGGTCGGGAGAAACAGCGTCTTCCAGGTCAAGGATCAAAGCGTCGGCTTCGGTGTCGCGCGCTTTCAGGATCATCTTTTCCGACACTCCGGGAACGAACAACAAACTTCTCATCAGGCTTGGCTCCTTTTCGGAATTAGCACGCGGCGACGCAGCGTCAAGACAACTTCGCCGTTTTGATTGCGCCCGCGAGTTTCAACGTACACAACTCCGCGATCCGGTTTGCTCTGGGATTCGCGGATTTCCAGCACTTCGGTTTCGGCGTAAATCGTGTCGCCGTGAAAGCTGGGCAGCACATGTTTGACGCTTTCGTATTCCAGATTGGCGATGGCATGCAAGCTGACATCGTTGACCGACATGCCCACAACCAAACTGAAAATGAACGTGCCGTTGACCAGACGACGCCCGTGTTGAGTGCTCTGGGCATAATGTTCGTCAATGTGCAGCGGGTTCTGGTTCATCGTCATCAAGCTGAACCAGGTGTCGTCAAATTCCGTCACTGTGCGACCCGGCCAATGCTTGTAAACGTCACCGACCGTGAAATCTTCCAGGTATCTTCCTGCCATGTTTTCCTTTTTCTTCCAACGAAGTCACACGAAGAAAACACGAAGAGAAGAAAAAACTTTGGACAGGATTTACAGGATTCAACAGGATAAAAACCTGCCTTGATTAGGTCAGATCGAAATCTTGTTCATCTTGTAAATCCTGTCTGATTTTCTTCGTGCTTCTTCGTGTGCCTTCGTGGAAGATTCTTTCCTCACACTTTGTATTTGGCTATCAAGCCTTTGGCGATGATCAGCCGTTGAAGCTCGTTCGTTCCGCCGCCGATGATCAGCAGCGGAGCATCTCTGTAATACCGTTCGACTCTGAAATCTTTGGCGTAACCGTTCCCGCCATGAACTCGCATCGCCAGCAGGGCGACTTCCTGAGCGGTTTCCGTTGCAAACAACTTGGCCATTCCCGCTTCCAGGTCACAGCGCTCGCCGCGATCTTTCTTTTCCGCCGCAGAACGAACCAACAGGCGCGAAGCTTCGATCTTCGTTCCCATTTCGGCCAGCATGATTTGGATCGTTTGATGTTCGGCAATGGCTTTGCCAAAAGTTCGGCGTTGCTGAGCGTAATGGATCGCATCCTCAAACGCCGCCTGAGCCAGCCCAACTCCGCGAGCTGCGACGTTGATGCGCTCGCTTTCCAGCCCGGTCATGATTTGTTTGAAGCCTTCGCCTTCGCGCCCGCCGATCAAGTTTTCAGCCGGAACGTAGAAATCTTCAAACAACAGTTCGCACGTTTCAACGCCTTTGTAACCAAGCTTTTCAATGTCGCGCTGGACGGTGAATCCCTCGCCGCCTTTTTCAATCACGAACGCCGAAATGCCTTTGTGCGCGGGCTGAGCCGTTGGGTCGGTCTTCGCCGCCAACACAAAAGTGTTGCCGTATCGCGCGTTGGTGATCCACATTTTGGAACCGTTGATGATGTAACCGTCGCCTTTGCGCGTGGCGGTGGTTCGCAAATTTTGAACGTCGGTTCCGGCGTCGGATTCGCTCAGGGCCAATCCGCCACGCCGTTCGCCCGCAGCCATCGCGGGCAAAAAGCGTTGCTTCTGTTCTGCGGTTCCAAACCTCGCGATGATGTCGCAGCAAACCGAATGCGTGCCGATGGGGCCAACCAGACTCATCCAGCCTCGCGCCAGTTCTTCCATCATCAAGGCGTAAGTCGTGTAACCGAGCGCCAGACCGCCGTATTCTTCCGGCACGTTGGCTCCGAACAGGCCAAGCGTTTTCATGCTTTCAACCAGCGCGTGCGGATATTCGTTGTCGTGTTCCAGCTTGCTGGCGGTGGGGATGACTTCGCGCTCTACAAATTCGCGCAAGCTGCGGACGATCTGCTGCTGTGTTTCGTCAAGGTTGTACATAGTTTTTTCAGGAAGAGTTTTTCCACGAAGCAACACGAAGAGAACACGAAGGGAAGAAGAAAAACTATTAGACAGGATTTACAGGATTCAACAGGATGAAGAATTTTCTCAAACTGAGTTGATATGACCTGAAACGAATCCTGAACAATCTTGTAAATCCTGTCTATTCTTCTTCGTGTCTTCTTCGTGTTGCTTCGTGGATGAAAATGCTTTTTGAACCATTGCGATTATGGCTGCCGATGTGAATACTCCGCAAATCATGCAGACAGAATCTTTAACAACCATCAATCAACATCAAAATCCGGAGTTCCAGAAGATGTTCCCGGAAGAAGAACGACTGGCCGCCATGCAGCGCAACCTGCGGTTTCACCCTGCTGAAAACACGCAGCCGCAATTGCTGACCAAGGAACAGATTGCAGACTTCAACCGCGACGGATACATCACCGCCATCAGTGTGTTCAGCGAAGCGGAAATCGCCGAACATCGCCGCTACTTTGACGATTTGCTGGCGCGGGTCCTGGCTTCAGGTCAGGACAATTATTCGATCAAAACGGCTCACCTGCTTTACGGCAAGGTTTACGATCTGATTACAGACCGGCGCATCGTGGCTTATGTCAAAGACCTGCTGGGCGAAAACGTTGTCGCCTGGGGATCGCATTATTTCTGCAAACTGCCCGGCGATGGAAAAACTGTCGGCTGGCATCAGGACGCGGGTTACTGGCCTTTGACTCCATCGAAAGCCGTCACCGTCTGGCTGGCGATTGATGATGCAGACATTGAAAATGCCTGCATGAAATTCATTCCCGGCTCACATCATTTCGGCCATCTGACTTATCAACTGACTGAAGAGAGCGATCCAAGCATCCTGAATCAGGTCGTGCCGGAAGCTGAAAATTTCGGTGCGCCGGTTTACAACGAACTTAAAGCAGGCCAGATGTCTATTCACTCTGACCTGCTGCTGCATGGCTCCGAAGCGAACTATTCGACTCGGCGACGGAACGGCCTGGCTTTACGCTACACGACCGCCGACGTTAAAGCCGGAATGGACTGGAACCTGAAAGGCGTGCTGGTCAGCGGCGAAGACACTTCAAAACATTGGGCGAATCCGTCACGACCAACAACCGATTGAATATCTTTTTTCAACGCAAAGAGGTTCACAACACTTATGACCAAACCAAACCTTTGTGGCAAAGCCATTCTCATCGCGTTGCTGCTGACGCTTCAACTTTTCTCTTCAGACGCGAAACACGCAGTCAAAGCCGCCGACAAGCCGAACATCCTTTTTTGCTTCGCCGATGATTGGGGACGGTACGCCAGTATCCTCGCAGAAATCGAAAAACATCCGAGCCTTAATCAGGTCGTCAAAACTCCGAATGTTGATCGCGTCGCGCGCGAAGGAGTTTTGTTCCGCAACGCCTTTGTCAACGCGCCTTCCTGCACGCCAAGCCGCAGCTCGCTGTTTTCGGGTCGGTATTTTTTCAACACCGGGCGCGGAGCCATCCTGCGTGACGCTCGTTGGGACGCGGCAATTCCAAGCTTCCCGCTGTTGTTGCGTGATGCCGGTTACCACATCGGCGAAACTTACAAAGCCTGGAGTCCGGGCACACCCGATGATGCTCCATTTGGAGCGGGCAAATACGGATATGAAAAAGCCGGCAAGCTGCCAAATAATTTTTCTAAAAACGTGACGGAAATGATCGGCAAAGGCTCAACGCTGGCCGAAGCGCGTGAAAAAATCTTTGCCCAGGTGCGCGGCAACTTCGACGATTTTCTGGCCGACCGAAAAGCCGGTCAACCCTTCTTGTACTTTTTTGGCGCGACAAACACGCATCGCCGCTGGATCAAAGGCTCCGGCAAAGCCCTGTGGGGAATCGAACCGGACGCGCTGAAAGGCAAGCTCCCGGCGTTTTTGCCCGACGTGCCTGAAGTCCGCGAAGACGTAGCCGATTATCTGGGCGAAGTTCAGGCTTGGGATGCTTACGTCGGCTTGCTGCTCAAACGATTGGAAGAAACCGGCGAGTTGGAAAAGACCTTGATCGTCGTCAGCGGAGACCACGGAATGCCGGGCGTCACCAACGGCAAATGCAACCTTTATGATTTCGGCACGGGTGTCGCGCTGACGGTCAGAGTTCCGGGCGTCAAAGGCGGCAGAGTTGTTGATGACCTGGTCAGCCTTCCGGATTTGGCTCCGACGTTTTTGGAGGCCGCCGGTCTGAAACCGCCCGACAAACTCAACAGCCGCAGTCTGTGGAGTTTGCTGCAATCTGGCAAAAGCGGTCAGGTGGATGCCAGTCGCAACTGGGTCATCAGCGGACGCGAACGCCACGTTCACACGGCCCGCGACGGTTTTCTGCCTTATCCGCAACGCGCGCTGCGAACACAGGAGTTTCTCTACATTCGCAATTTCGCGCCCGACCGCTGGCCTATGGGCGACCCGAAAGGGTCATCAGCGGACGCGAACGCCACGTTCACACGGCCCGCGACGGTTTTCTGCCTTATCCGCAACGCGCGCTGCGAACACAGGAGTTTCTCTACATTCGCAATTTCGCGCCCGACCGCTGGCCTATGGGCGACCCGAAAGGTGTGACGGCGAGCACGGCTCCTTCCGGGCAGCAACTGGAAGAAGACACTTACGCGGGCTTTGCCGATATGGACGCCAGCCCAACCAAAGCCTGGCTGGTGGCGCATCGCAACGACACGAAATGGCGGCGATATTACGATTACGCTTTTGCCAAACGCCCTGCGGAAGAGTTGTTCGATCTGAGCAAAGACCCTCAGCAAATGAAAAACGTCGCCGCCGATCCGGCTTATTCCAAACAGAAAGCCAGGCTGTCGGCGCAGTTGATGACGACGTTAAAAGACGCTGGCGATCCGCGTGTCGGAGCTGATCCGCAATCCTGGGAGCGAACGCTGTTCGTTGACGATCCGAAAGCGCCGCAAACTTCGCAGGCGTTGCAACCGTCCACGCCCGAAGCCCAAGGCGTGGACTCCGAACAACTTGCGCTGGCGATTGAAACCGCGCGGAAGAACATCAACGGCATTCACAGCGTGTTGGTCGTTCGCAATGGAGCCCTGATCACTGAAGCCTACTTTCATCCTTACGACGGCAGAAGCCCACACGACGTGGCGTCGGTGACGAAAAGCGTAACGACTACGCTGGCTGGAATTGCAATGGCTCAAGGGAAGATCAAATCCGTCAAAGACCCGATGCTGAATTACTTCCCTGCCGCGAAGGTAGCCAATAAAGACGAACTCAAAGCGCGCGTGTTTCTTAGCCATTTGATGACGATGTCTTCCGGCTTGGATTGCAAAGCCGCGCAAGGCGAACCGACTTTGTGGGAGATGCTGGCCGCGCCGAACGACGTTCGCCACAT
>JBGAPB010000170.1:0-13117 GCA_044221525.1 Blastocatellia bacterium
AGTCGAACGCACGTTGCCAAATCACCTGACAATCGAACAGATGATTCGCTTCATCGAAACGCCTGACCTTGAAACTTTGCTGGGCAAACGCGACCGCTCAATGTTGGAGTTGTTGTACGCCAGCGGCTTGCGCGTGTCTGAAATGGTTGGCTTGAACCTGACCGACGTTGATTTCACCAACCAAACCGTCAGGGTCAAAGGCAAAGGCCGAAAAGAGCGTATCGTTCCTTTCGGCAATCACGCGCTGAAAGCTTTGCAGGATTATCTGGCCGTGCGCGGCGAATTGTTAATCGAAGCCGATCCTGACAAAGCTGATCCGACAGCGTTATTTTTCAACTATCAGGGGACGCGAATCACTACGCGATCAGTGGGCAGGATGGTGGATAAGTACGTCAAAATGTGCGCAGACGTTCATCACATCAGCCCGCACAGTTTGCGGCATTCGTTTGCCACGCACTTACTGGATGCGGGAGCCGATTTGAGAGCAATTCAGGAGATGCTTGGCCACGCGCGACTTTCGACTACGCAACAGTACACGCACGTTTCAACTGACAAGCTGATGGAAGTTTATGACAAGGCACATCCAAAAGCTTAAGGCGAAGGATTGAGAAAAACTTTGGCTGTAAAAAAATTTAGGCGCGACAGTCGTGGGATTGCCTGTCGCGCCCGATAAGTGCGGTTACCGTCCTCACCGATGATAACCGCTGACACCGTCAGTGGAATTAACCACCTGGTATCTCGTTGCCCCACCTAAGCTAGTGCAACCACGATGCCAGAGAAGCGGAATTTTGAAAAAACGTAGAAAACTCAATAACAGCAGGCCTTTTTTGCGTTTTTGGTATTGGCTTAAAACTCAGTCCAAAATTGCTTTCTGTAAAACTTACCTGTTCTGGCTAAAATCGCTATGGATAATTTTCAACTGGTGAGCACTCTTTGCCTGCCTGAACATCGTTGCATCCAAACTGTTATTTGCCGTTTTTCGAGATTCGATAAAGCTTGGTTGCCGTGCGAATAATCAAACTGCCTTTGGCAATCGCCGGCGTAGCCATGCACATTTCATCCAGCGAGTTTTTGCCAATCAGTTTGTATTCGTTGCCAGCCTGAATTACGAAGGTGTCGCCGTCTTCGCTCAAAGCAAAAATCTTTCCGTTGTAAGCCCACGGCGAAGAAGTGAAAGCTCCAGCCGCCGGGTCAATGCGTTGTTTGCCATAAACTTCCTTGCCGGTTTTGGCGTCGTGGGCGGTGAAAAATCCTCTATCCAGCAAGGTGTAATACAGATCGCCGTAAACAATCGGCGAGGGGTTGTAAGGTCCGGCTTGACGCTGATACCAGGCGATGAATTGATTGCTGGTTTCGCCTTCCTTCAGCGAGATGTCGCCCGAAGCTCCGGGTTTGATAGCGTAAACTGGGCGATGCTGGTCGCCCACGTAACCTGACGCGATATACAACAACCCATGTTTGGAAAACGGAACTGGAATGGCGATGGACGACATGCCTTTGAATTCCCACAGCGTCTTGCCGTCCAGATCGTAAGAGCGAACAGCTTTCGTTCCGGGAATCACCAACTCCGTGCGTTGGCCGCTTTCCCAGATATACGGCGTAGCCCAATTCGTCCCGACTTCGCGGTCAACTTTCCAGATTTGCTTGCCGGTCTTTTTGTCCAGCGCCAGCAAGACAGATTGTTCGTCGTTGTCGTTGACGATGTAGATACGATCTTTGTAAACCACTGGCGAAGCCGCCGTACCCCACCCGAAGCGAGTCTTTTTCGGCTCGAACATCTGTTTCCACAGCAGAGTGCCTTTCATATCGAAGACGAACAGCCCGACGTTGCCGAAGTAAGCATAAACGCGCTCGCCATCCGTGACCGGAGTTTCCGAAGCAAAACTGTTTTTCAAATGCCGAGAAGATTTCGGTATGCCTTTGAAAACTTCGCGCTCCCACATGATTTTGCCAGTCTGGAAATTCACGGCATAAACCATCCAGCGATGTTCGGCGGGCGGAACCGGGCGTTCTCCGCCGAAGTACAAACCCTTCTTCGGCGGTTCAGTGTCGCCAGAGTTGATGACCGAAGTCAGAAAGACCTGATTGCCCCAGACAATCGGCGAAGACCAACCAATACCAGCAATGTCAGTTTTCCAGGCGACGTTTTCAGTTGCGCTCCACTTTTCAGGAAGAGTCGGGTCTTCGGCGACGCCAATGGATTGCGCGCCGCGAAACTGCGGCCAGCGATCTTGGGCGTTGGCGATGATTGATGAAGCGCAGAACAGAGTCAGAATCAGCAAACGGCGAATCGGCATTTAACACCTCGCTTTTATTTTGCCTTGCCTTGATTGGCGACGGCTTCGGCGGCTTTGGCAATTGCCTCGGCGTCGCCCAGGTAATAATGCTTGATCGGTTTCAGGCTTTCGTCCAGTTCATAAACCAGTGGAATGCCGGTCGGAATGTTCAGGTTGATAATGTCTTCTTCGGAAATGTCGTCCAGGTACTTGACCAGCGCGCGCAGGCTGTTGCCGTGGGCGGCGACGATAACTCGTTTGCCAGCTTTGACCGCCGGAGCGATTTGCTCGTGCCAGTGCGGCAGCATTCGTGCGACGGTGTCTTTCAAACATTCGGTCAACGGCAATTCGGCTTCGGTCAAACCGGCATAGCGTGGGTCGTTGCCTGGATAACGTTCGTCGCTCTTTTCCAAAACCGGCGGAGGAATGTCGTAACTGCGCCGCCAGATTTTGACTTGATCGTCGCCGAACTTGGCGGCAGTTTCAGCTTTGTTCAAACCTTGCAGTGCGCCGTAATGGCGTTCGTTCAACCGCCAGGAATGGTGAACCGGGATCCACATCAGATCGAGTCCATCTAGCACAGTCCACAAAGTGCGAATCGCGCGCTTCAAAACCGAAGTAAACGCGACATCAAAGGTAAAGCCCTCGGCTTTCAAAACCTCGCCGGCAGTTTTGGCTTCGGCTCGGCCCTGTTCCGACAGATCAACGTCCGTCCAGCCGGTGAAGCGGTTTTCTTTGTTCCAGGTGCTTTCGCCGTGGCGAATCAAAACCAATTTGTACATCGAAAAATTTTCTCTCCCAATAAAGTTTATTCAGGCTTTAAGCTGCCAGATTGAAGTTGTTCAGCACGCGCAATTCACGCGGGTTTGTTGGTTGCTCGAAAAGAGCCTCGCTCAATTTGTGAGCGTTTTCCGGTTTGTGTTCGTGAGCGTGATAGCTGGACCGAACCAGCGGGCCAGATTCGACATATCGAAAACCCATTTCCAAACCGATGCGTTTGAATTCGGCGAACTCGGCGGGCGGATAGAATCGCTCAACCGGCAAGCGGCGCTCTGATGGTTGCAGGTACTGGCCAATGGTCAGTATGTCGCAATCCGCCGCGCGCAGGTCGCGCATGGTTTCAATGATCTCTTCGGTCGTTTCGCCCAAGCCAACCATGATTCCTGATTTTGTCAGCATCGTGGGCATGACGCGGTCGCGGTAATCGGCTGCCCGGCGAAGCAGCTTCATCGTCCATTCCCGATACTGAGCGTGCGGGCGGACTCGGCGATAAAGTCGCGGGACGGTTTCGGTGTTGTGGTTCAGAACGTCGGGCTGAGCCTTAAGCACAACGTCAATCGCTGCTTCGTTGCCTTCAAAGTCTGGTATCAAAACTTCGACTTTGCATTCCGGGTTAAGTTGGCGAACTGCCTGAATCGTCGCCGCCCAGTGTTCGGCCCCGCCATCGGATTTGTCGTCGCGATTGACGCCCGTGATGACGGCGTGTTGCAGGTTCAGTTTCTTGACGGCTTCGGCGACGTGCATCGGTTCGCCAACGTCCAGCGGCTTCGGTTCGCCTTTGCTAACAGCGCAAAAACCGCAGCGCCGAGTGCAAACATCGCCCGCGATCATGAAAGTCGCAGTGCGGTTCGACCAGCATTCGTAAATGTTCGGGCAACGAGCTTCCTGACAAACAGTGTTCAGGTTCAGGTCGTTCATCATCCGCCGTACAGCCAGAAAATCTTCGCCCATGTTGAGCTTGATCTTCAGCCACTCCGGCTTCGGCAATTTTTCTTTTAGTGATCTCATATCAAAACAAGTATAACAGCCAACGGGCCGTCTTAATGACTGTGCGGCGTAATGCTTGGGTCAAGTGGCGCGATAACTTCGTTGCCAGCATCATTGAACTCGCCTTCCCAGCGAGCCACAACCGCCGTCGCCAGACAATTACCAATAACGTTTGTCGCCGTGCGAGCCATGTCCATAAACTCGTCAACACCCAGAATCAGAGCTATGCCTTCCAGCGGCAAGCCGAATTGTGCCAGCGTTCCAGCCAACACAACCAGCGAAGCTCGCGGCACGGCAGCGATCCCTTTGGTCGAAAGCATCAATGTAAGCAGCATCGTAACCTGCTGGCCGATTGTCAGATGTATGTTGGCGGCCTGAGCGACGAACATCGCCGCAAGCGAGAGGTACAACGTCGAACCATCCAAATTGAAGCTATAACCCAGCGGCAAAATGAAACTGACGATGCGGCGAGGCACGCCCAATCGCTCCATGTTTTCCAGAGCCTTCGGAAACGCTGATTCGCTGGAAGTCGTCACAAAAGCAAGAGTTGCAGGCTCCCTGACCAGTTGGAAAAACCGCTTGAACGGCAGGCGGATCATAAAAGCGACTGGAACCAGCACAAGCAAAATGAAAACAGCCAGCGCCCCGTAAAGCGTCAAAATCAGTTTGGCCAGATTCCACAAAACCCATAACCCTTTGCCTCCAACCGTGACGGCAATGGCCGCGCCGACCCCAAACGGCGCGAACTTCATAACATAGTTCGTAAACTTGAACATCGCCTCAGAAAGCGATTCGCAAAAGGCGATCATCGGTTTCGCCTTTTCGCCTATGCCAGCTAAAGCCACTGCGAAAATCAGGCTGAACACGACGATTTGCAGCACGTCGTTATCGGCCATGGATTTAATCAGGCTGGTCGGAAAGACGTTCACGATGTGATTTTGCGGAGTCATCTTGCCTGCATTGGCCGCTATTTCTTTGGCTTCGGCGCTTTGTTCGCTGGGCAGGTTAACGCCCTTACCGGGTTTCGTGATGTTAACCGCGACCAGGCCGATGACCAGCGCCAACAAGGTTGCGCAGGTAAAATATGTAATTGCCTTCACGCCGATGCGTCCGACTTTTCTCATATCGCCTGCGGTAGCGATGCCCACAACCAGCGTGGAAAATATCAACGGCGCAATCAGCATCTTAATCAAGCTAAGGAAGATACGGCTGAGCACACGCACCCACTGAATCAAATCTTCCTTGTGTTTGTAAGCTGCATCGAGTTCTTTGGCCGAAGCCAGCACTTGTTCTTTGGCAGACGCAGGCAAGGTGGATTTGCTGACCGTTTGGACGAAATCGGCGGCTTTGGCTGGCGTATCCACGTGGTTCAGCGACGCCAATAAGTTCGACTTGTCTTGCGGTTCCAGTTCCAGACGGCTGACCGATTCGACCAGTTGTTGCTGCAAACCCGGCGCGCTATCGGAGCGATGAATCACGTAGCCGATGATAATTCCGATGAAAAGTCCTATGAAAATCTGTTGGGTGAGCGAGAGTTTAGGCATAGTAGTTTGTCAGTGGATTGAGCGATTGAACACTTCGCCAAAGTGATGGGTCACACGTTCGGCTACTTCTTGCAACGTGAACTGCTTGCCAGTGAGTTGATGGAGTGAAGTAACGCCGTGTCCCTTAATTCCGCACGGCACAATCAATTGAAAGTAATTCAAATCGGTGGTGACGTTAAACGCGAATCCGTGCATCGTCACCCAACGCGAAATGCGAATGCCTATCGCGCCCAGTTTCTGATCGCCAACCCAAACGCCGACGAATTCTCCGCCTCTGGGTTCGGCCTTGACGCCAAAATCAGCGGCAGTTCGGATCAGAACTTCCTGAATGTCGCGCACGTAACGGCGAATGTCTTGCCGCCCCGGCAACAACTTGATGATCGGATAACCAACCAACTGACCCGGCCCGTGATAAGTCACATCTCCGCCGCGCCCTGTTTCGTGAAGCTCTACATCAAACTGCTTGCGCGTCGCTTCGTCAGCCAGAATGTTAGTTCTATCCGCCGCCCGTCCCAGTGTGATGACGTGTGGATGTTCCAGCAGCAGAAACGTATCTGGAATTTCGTCCGCCTTGCGTTTCTCGACCAACTGCTTTTGCAGTTCGTGCGCTTCGCCGTAAGGAACCAAGCCGAGATAACGTGTTTCGCAAGTATTCATAGGTGGTTGGTGTCTGGTGGTTGGTGGTTGGTAATTTTGCTTCCAGCCACCAACCACCAACCACCAACCACCGATTTTACAGCAACGCTGAAAAGTCAGTCGTTTCAATCGTCTTTTTGATGTGCGCCAGGAATTGGTCGCCGACTGCTCCATCAATAATGCGATGGTCGAAAGACAGGCTCATCACGCCGATGTGGCGAATGGCGATGGCCTCTCCGTCCGGAGTTTCAATCACCCACGGTTTTTTGTGGATGCCGCCCATTCCCAGAATGGCGACTTGCGGTTGATTGATAATCGGAGTCGCGGTGTATCCGCCATACAGCCCAAAGTTTGTAATCGAGAACGTTCCGCCGGAAATTTCATCCGGTTTGAGCTGTTTGGCGCGAGCGCGATTCGCCAAATCCTGAGAAGCGCGAGCCAATCCGGTGATGCTGAGCGCGTCGGCCTGTTTGATAACCGGGACGATCAAGCCCCAATCCAGCGCAACGGCGATGCCGATGTTGTAATCGTGTTTGTAAACGATGTTATCGCCTTCGACCGAGGAGTTGACGATTGGCAAAGCTTTCAAAGCGTCAACCGTCGCTTTGATGACGAAAGGCAAGAAAGTCAGCTTCGTGCCGTTTTGAGCTTCAAAGCTCTTCTTGGCGCGATCACGCAACCTGGCGATGTTCGTGAAGTCCACTTCAAAGAAAGTGGTCACGTGCGCTGAAGTGCGTCGGCTGGCCAGCATATTTTCCGCGATGCGGCGGCGCATGTTGGTCATCGGTTCGATGGTGACACGGTCGCCTGCTGCAAAAACCGGGACAGCCGGGGCTGGCGCGGGTGGAGCAGCTACAGGTGCAGCGACTGGCGCCGGAACTGGAGCGGCAGCCGGAACGGTTGGCGCGCCGGAAACTGCCGGAGCAGCACCTTTGCCACGTTCGATGAAGCCCAGAATATCTTCTTTGGTAACGCGACCGCCGAGTCCTGTGCCGGTGACTTCTTCCAGGTTGACACCGTGTTCGCGCGCGATATTGCGAACCAGCGGCGAAGAACGAACTTTGTCGCCTTTGGCTTCTTCGCTGGCGGCAGGTGCAGCCGGAGCAGCAGAAACTGCGGGAACAGGTTCGGGAGCAGCCGCCGGTTTCGGAGCTTCTACAACTGGCGCAGGCGCGGCGGCTGCCGGAGCAGTAGCCCCTGCTTCACCGGCTTCACCCAATCGTCCGATGATGGCGTTGACCAGAACTGTCTCGCCTTCGTTAGCCAGAATTTCCAACAGCACACCAGCGGCTGGGGATGGAACTTCCGCGTCAACCTTATCGGTCGAAATTTCCAGCAACGGTTCGTCACGCCCGACGCTGTCGCCGACTTTTTTCAGCCATTTAACAATCGTACCTTCAGCAATGGATTCGCCCATCTGGGGCATCAAAACATCAGTAGCCATTCAACTCTCCTTGGTTTTCATTCAATTTCTTATTCAAAAACATAAACCATCACATGCTGGTTGCCATTCCGTGGACGGCTTCGGCGGCTTCCATCACGGCTTCGCTCAGCGTTGGGTGAGCGTGCATGATGTGGCCAAGTTCTTCAGCCGTGGCTTCCAATCCCATGGCCACGCAGGCTTCGGCCAGCAAATCCGTAGCGTGCGGGCCGATCATGTGAACGCCCAGCACTTCGTCGTATTTGGCGTCGGCGATGACTTTGATGAAGCCTTCGGTTTCGCCAATGATTTTGGCTTTGCCCAGCGCCGTGAACGGGAATTTGCCGACCTTCACCGTGTAACCTTTTTCTTTCGCTTTGGCTTCGGTCAGACCGACACTGCCGATTTCCGGTTCGCAGTAAGTGCAGTTTGGAACCAGGTTGTAATTGATCGGGCGCGGGTTGCGCCCGGCGATGTGTTCGGCGGCAACGCAGCCTTCTTTTGACGCCACGTGAGCCAACCACGGAGTCGGCACGACATCACCGATGGCGTAAACGTTCGGTTCGGCGGTTCGCATGAATTCGTCAACTTTGATGTAGCCGCGATCAACTTCACACTTCGTGTTTTCCAATCCAAGCCCATCTGTCACCGGGCGGCGGCCAATCGCTGACAGCAACGTGTCAGTTGTGATCGAACCCGGCTTGCCATCAGAGTCTATGAATTTCACTTCGACTTTGTCGCCGACGATTTTGGCCGATTCAAACCGAGTGTTGACCATTGTGTTGATCTTGCGACGGCGGAATGCCTTGGCCAGTTCAGCGGAAGTTTCTTCGTCTTCAATGGGGACCAATCGCGGCAGCAATTCAATAACAGTGACATCGGTTCCGAATCGGCTAAACACCGAAGCAAATTCGACGCCGACTGCTCCTGCGCCAAGCACGACCATTGATTTCGGCACGTGGTCAAAATCCAGCAGTTCGTCGCTGGTGACGATGCGCGGCGATTGCACCTGCATCCCGGGCAGCAATCGCGGAGCCGAGCCTGTGGCCACGATCACGTTTTTGGTCGAAACCTCGGTAACTTTGCCATCGGCTCCGGTTACGGTGACGCGGCCCTTGCCTTCCAGTTTGCCATGACCTTTGAACACAGTGATCTTGTGTTTTTTCATCAGGAACTCGACGCCTTTCGACAGTCCGCCGACGGTTTTGTTTTTCCGGGCCATGACTTTGTCAAAATGGAGTTTGACGCCTTCGATGCTGATGCCGAATTCTTTGGGGTCGCTGACCAGATCGTAAACGTGAGCCGCGTGCAGCAACTCTTTGGTGGGAATACAGCCCCGGAGCAAACAGGTTCCGCCCAGGTCTTTGTCGCGTTCGATAATCGCTGTTTTCAAACCTACCTGAGCCGCGCGAATGGCGGCAACATATCCGCCCGGCCCGGCTCCGATAACTGTCACGTCAAATTGTTCAGACATTGTTCTCCTTCAAAAAAATCCACGGAGAACACGAAGAAACACGAGGTGAAGGTGTTGGAACTCGGTGTTTCTTCGTGACCTTCGTGGATGATCTTCATCGTTTTGCTGTTGAAATTGATAAGCGCCGAAATGAGTCGGGATGATAATCAGCGGTCTGGCTTTTTGCAAAGGATGGTTTTATAGGGACTGTAAGCAAGCAGGACTGACAGGGCGAGTCTGCGTGATAGACTTTTGCCCTCTCGAATTTCAAATTTCCGATGGAGGAATCATCAAAATGGCCAATCGTTTGGCAATTATCGGCGGCAAAATCGTCACGCCGCTGGCAGTAATCGAAAACGGCGTCGTGTTGTGCCAGGACGGCAAGATCAAATTCGTCGGTTCAGGAAAAGATGCCGAGCCGGAACCCGGTTCGCAAATCATTGACGCCACTGGCGAAACCGTCATGCCCGGATTTATTGACACCCACTTTCACGGCAGCGCGGGCGACGACGTGATGGCCAACGGAGCGGAAGGCATCAGCCGTATCTCCAACGCTTTGTTGAAATTCGGGACGACTGGCTTTCTGGCCACGACAATTGCGGCCAGACATTCCGAATTGATGAAAGCCATCGCTGACACCATTGCCGCCGAACACTCCAACAACCATTCACCCAAAGGCGCGGAGATTTTGGGACTTCACATCGAAGGGCCGTACATCAATCTGGCGTTCAAGGGCGCTCAACCCGTTGAAGGCATTCGCGATCCGAACTTCGACGAATGCCGCGAACTGCTGGCGGCGGCTGACGATCGAATCAAAATTATGACCATGGCACCGGAACTGCCCGGAGCCATAGAGTTGATTCGTTTTCTGAAAACCAACGGCGTCGCCGTTTCGCTGGGACATTCCGAAGCCGATTACGACACGGCGCTGGCGGCGATTGATGCCGGAGCGACGCGGGCGACGCATCTTTACAACGCAATGTCAGGAGTCCATCACCGCAAACCCGGACTGGCTGCGGCTGTGCTGAACGAACCCGGCATTCAGGCTGAGCTGATCTGCGACGGAGTTCACGTTCATCCGCGAATGGCGCAGTTGGCCTGGCGAGCGAAAGGCCGCGACGGAATCACGCTGATTACCGACGCGACGGCGGCTCAGGGAGTGGGCGACGGCATTTACACGCTGGGCGATTTTCAGATTCAGGTTCGCGGGCCGCTTTGCACTTTGATGGACGGCGTCACCATCGCCGGTTCGGTTTTGACCATGAACCGTGCGGTCGGCAATGCCATTGATTTCACCGGAATGAGTTTGATTGATGCCGCTTACACTTCGTCGCTGGCTCCGGCAAAAGTATGCGGAGTGGCCGACCGCAAAGGTTCCATAGAAGTCGGCAAAGACGCCGATTTGGCTGTGTTGAAGCCGGACTTTTCGATTTCGCACACGATTCGATCAGGAGTTGTAGCTTACGAATTGCTTCATTGAATTGTTTTACCGCAAGGCTCCACGGCATCGGCGTTCCTGTCATTGGCAAGCCAGATTATCTGCCAATTCACTTGAATCAGTTCGGAGGAACAACTAATGAAGTACTTATTCGGAATTTGCGCCTGCTTGGTCAGCGCGGTCGCGGCGGTTGCCGCACAGCAGGATGCACCGCCGCCAAAACCGACACCCAGCATTCAACCCACGGCTGAAGCATTGATGAAAGCTCAGGCCGCCGCCGATAAAGCTCTGGTAAAGCCTGATGAATCTTCCGTTGAAGAACTGAAAAAACTGGTTGAACGGGAAATCGCCAAATCGGCTGCGCTGCCCGTGACGACTACAATTCAGGAACCGGTCAAACAAACAGTGTCACCGGAAACGCTTCAGGGTTTGAAACAGGAGATCAAGACTGGTTTGGTGGTGATTGATGGCGCTGTTTACATGCGAATCGGCAAAACCATAGTGGCCATGCCAGGAAGTGAATGTTTTTTACCCGAGACTGAAAGCACCGCCAAGCTTCAACGTGCCAACGCAAAGTTCACCGAAATTCTGAAAGCCGAGGCTCAGGCCGAACCGGTCAAAAAAGACTGAGGATCAGCAAAGGGTCAAGGCCAAAAAATCCACAACAAACCGGCAATCGTAAACAAAATTCCCCAAACCATAAAAACAAAAGCCAGTGGATTTTCCCACCACTGCCTCAACCTTTCTTTAAGTCGCAGCATCCCCTGGCTTTTTGCCACCGCTGGTGTCTGCACCTGATTGGACGTGTAATCGGAAATCATTTGCCTTATCCGTCAGCAAATCGTCAGCAAATAATGTGCCTGTCGAGAACGATCCACAGTCACGCGACTTTTCATTAGGCCTATTGATTGCAATTGAGTACGTGGTTGACGATTGTGACGGCCAAAGGCCAGGATGTGTGGCGAAAGCGGACAATTACTCAGGTTGGAAAATTCGCGGATGTGACAAAAATCAGCAACCGGATTATTTGAAGAGGCCAGATTATTTGAAGAGGTAAGACAATGTTTTTCTCAAGATTTAGATTTCTTTGTCAGTTATGCGCCATTGTTTTTTTGCTTTCGGGCGCAGTTTCAGCCCAGCAATTGGTTTCGGCCAGGATTACAGCCATCGAAGGCCAGGTCGAAATCCGGCGCTATCCCAGCAACCAGCCAGTTCCAGTCAAAATTGTTTTCAAAGTCGAAGACCGTTTAAGCGCGGGTGACACAATTATCACAGGCAAAAATGGACGTCTGGTATTGGGGCTTTCAGACGGTTCGCAGGCGGTGATTGCTCCGAAAACCACAGTTGTCATACAGGATTTGAGCCAGTCGCCGCGCACATTGTTTGAAGTCATCAAAGGCAAAGCCAGAATTCAAATCGAAAAACTCGGTGGTCAGCCGAACCCTTATCGAGTCAACACTCCTACGGCAGTGATTGCCGTTCGAGGCACAATCTTTGACGTGTTGGTCGAAAACGAACAAACAGACGTTTTCCTGCATGAAGGCGAAGTTTCAGTCACCAATTTGCGTCTGCCCAACCAGCCAATTCTGCTTTCAGCCGGACAAACCACGCGAGTGATGATGCAAAGTCCTCCAAACCCGCCGGGCAATTTCAAACCCGGACGCAATGATGGAAATTTCCGAATGTCTGAAGCAGGCAGAAATGGTCAGAACAACGGCAGGATAGCCGACACTTCAGGACGAAATTCAGACCAGAACGGCAACCGTCCTGGCGAACGACGAGGCGGAGCGCCTTCAACCGGAGGGCCATCCAATTCCGGCAGAAACGTACCGCCGCCAACTGCTGGCGGTTCCAGACCAACCCCAGGCAAACCTCCAGGCAGACCTTAAACCTTGGCGAACAAACGTGCTCGAAACCAATTTGAAAACACACAAAATTCTGGTCGTTGACGATGAACGCGGAGCGCGAATGGCGCTGGAAGTTCCCTTGCGAATGAGCGGTTACGACGTAACTGCCGCAACTGGGGGGCGCGAGGCAATTTCACTGGGACAAGGCAAACGCTTCGACGTGGTGCTGACCGATATTTACATGCCTGACATTACCGGTTTGGAGGTCGTCCGCGAATTTCGCCGCTTCAGCCCTGACACCAAAATCATAGCCGTCACCGCTCAAGGTTCGCTGGAAATCGCTATGCAAGCCGTTGAAGAAGGCGCTTTCGATTTCATCGCCAAACCGTTCAACATTGACGAAGTCCTTTCAATCGTCAGCCGCGCCGCACAGCACTCTACGACAACTCAGGCAGTCAGCCCCGACCCGGCGCACGACTTTTCGGCTTCCGGTTTGATCGGCCACAGTCCGCAAATGGTTCGGGCTTACAAACTGACGGCTCACGCCGCACGGACAGGAGCGACCGTGCTGATTGAGGGTGAATCCGGCACGGGAAAAGAGCTGATTGCACGCGCCATTCACAACAACAGCGAGCGATCAAATCGCCAGTTCACGGCGGTCAATTGCTCGGCGATGACTGAAACCCTGCTTGAATCGGAATTGTTCGGATACATCAAAGGCAGCTTTACCGGCGCG
>JBGAPB010000171.1:0-12941 GCA_044221525.1 Blastocatellia bacterium
GTATTGCGCTGCCAGGGTTGTTGCGCCCCGATATAATCCGTGATGCCCACCCGCACAGGATATTTGCCAGTCAAAATGCTGGCACGGGTTGGCGAACACACCTGACAGGCAGCATAACCACAGGTGAACCGCATTCCCTGCTTTGCCAGCGCGTCAATATTGGGTGTGGAATAAAAAGTCTTGGGATTGTTTGCGCCTACGTCCATATAGCCAAGATCATCGGCCAGAATGAACACCACGTTCCGCAATCCCTTACCACGTTGACCACTTTGCCCAAGGGTAGGGAACACCAGTATCCCAATCAGAATCACAGTAATGCAGTTGCTCCAGACAGATTTCGCGCTCATTTTTCTCATTGTTCTCCCCAGACTTTCGGCGATTTGAATCCGACATCTGCAAATTCCTGGTCGTCTGCCAAAAGCACGATCATGTTTGGATGTTGCGTGATGTGTTTTGCCTCTGTGTTGTCACAATCTCATCGTCAGGCGAACCGACGGCGAAATCATCGTGCTTGAGCTTTCAATTCGGCGAATCGTTTACGTAACTCATTCAGTCGTTTTGCCTGAGCCGGGTTGTTTGCCAGGTTGTGCTCTTCGCGCGGATCGCGTTTCAGGTCAAAGAGTTCTTCAGTTTTGAAATCCGGCCAGTAAATGTATTTCACGTCTCGTCGTACCAGAGCTTCGGACGACGGAATGAAATCGGTGTTGCGGATTGTGGCGTGTTCGTACAAGAACTCCCGCCGCCAGTTTGGCTTTTTCGCTGACAAGTACAACGGAGAAACATCACTCCCCTGCATTCGCGGCGGAGCGCTAACCCCGGCAGCCGCCAGAATCGTCGGAGCCAAATCGGCATTCAGTACAAAATCATCTCTTGTCTTGCCGTGACTGGCTTTGGACATTCTTGGGTCGCGGACGATCAACGGCACTCGAATGGATTCTTCGTATGGATACCATTTGTCCGCCAGGCCGTGTTCGCCGTGAAAGTAACCGTTGTCCGTGGTGAATATCACCAGCGTGTTTTCATCCAATCCTCGCGCTTTCAACTCCGCCAAAATCTTGCCGACGGTCGCGTCAACTTCGGTCACCATACGGTAATAAGCCTTCATGTATTGCTGGTACTTTTCAGGCGTGTCGAAACGCCAGTGCCAGCGATTACGACCTTCATTTTTTTCGTTGGCGATGAATGGCGGCAGACGTTTGAAGAATTCATCGCTGCCAGTTTTCGGCGTTGGGATCGTGACGTTCTGATAAAGCGATTCGCTCTGAGGTTGGTAAAGATACTGTTTCGGATTTTCGTCTTCGGCGTGAGTCGCAAAGAAAGCCAGCGTCAGCACAAATGGTTTGTCAGTTGGCCGAGTCTTCAAAAATTCCAGCGCGTCGTTTTCGTTTTTCTGCGTGACGTGAATTTGGGAACCGTCCGGTTGTTTGATGTAATGAGTTCCGGCATACGACCGCCCGAAATCGAATCGCTCTGCCGGGAATTTGCCGTTGTGCCATTTGCCTATGTGGCCGACGTAATACCCGTTGGCGCGCAACAATCCCGGGTAGGTTTCGCTCCACGGAGTTTTGAACATCTCAAATGCCGGGTTGCCGTGACGCGACATCCACTGGCCTGTGAACAGAGTCGCGCGGCTGACTCCGCAAATCGAAGTCGTCACGAATGAATTGGTGAACCGCACGCCTTCGCCTGCCAGCCAGTCAATGTTCGGAGTTTTGACAATTGGATTTCCGGCAACTCCAAGCGTGTCGTTTCGCCAGTCGTCGGCATACAGAATCAGAATGTTAGGTTTAGCTTGCGGCTTGTTTTGAGCTTGCGGAGACACGCCAGTGGTGAACATCAAACAAATCACCGCAACCAATCCGAGGAAGAGTTTGCCCACCAAGCCAGACAAAGCTCCACGAAAAATAAGAAAACCTACAAGCTTGTCCTTCGTGTTCTCTTCGTGTGCCTTCGTGGGAGAAAAATTCTTTTTTAGTTTTGTCATCATTTTGATTTTGGATTCCACCAGGCGTCGAGTTTGCGTCGCAACGCCTCGACTCGTTTCGGCTCTTTCCCAGCCAGATTGTTACGCTCTTCAGGATCGGCGGTGATTCGGTAAAGCTCAGTTTGTTGAGGTTCTTCTTCGTTGGTTTGCCCCGGCGTAGGCAGCAGCAATTTCCAGTCACCGTCAATCACCCATCGGGTCAACACATTTGCCGACGGATCGCGCAGCTTTACCAGATCGTGCGTGAAGCTGGCTCCGTAAAGTGTTCGCCGCGCTTTCAACGCCGCGTCATTCAGCAAGTTCAATCCGGGCAAACCTTTTGGCGCCTCGATGCCAGTCGCCGCCAGCAACGTCGGCACAAAATCCAGAGAGCTGGCCAGTTGCGGCGAAACGCGCGGAGCCACCTTGCCCGGCCAACGAATCATGATCGGCGTGCGAATTCCCGCGTCATAAGGCGTTCGTTTGGAACGAATGCTGATGGCGTCGCCTTTGTCGCCTTGAGTCCAGCCGTTGTCGGCGACGTACACGACAATCGTGTTTGTGCCTTCGATCTGATCCAGCAACTGGCCGCAGGTTTCGTCGAACCATTCGACGCTGGCCCAGTAACGCGCCGTTTCCAGATCGGGAGCTTTGTCGCGGTATTTATCAATCAACCGCTGAGGCGCAGTGTGTGGCGAATGCGGCATCATCGGCGCGTACCAAATGAAAAACGGCTTTTGCTGAGCGCGCGCACGACTGATGAACTCCGTGATTGGCTGCATAGTTTTGCGGCCAACGTCCAAGCCTACATCGCCGTGCCGCCCGCCACGATCTTTGTCGCCGTGGCTCATCCCTTCGGTGAAACCTCCGTTGGCAGGACTGCCCATCCACCATTTGCCGGTTTGCAAACTGACGTACCCTTTCTGTTCAAGCAATCGCGGCAAGGTCGGCTGGCGATTGATGAACGAACGCAATTCATTCCAATCGGCAATGTATTGCGGGTGATTTCGCCAGTTGCCTTGCTTGCCTCCAGCGGGCGCAGGCGGATCGTTGCCCGTTACCAGATGTTCGTGTGGATAACGGCCCGTGATGATCGAAACCAAACTGGGCGAGCACAGGGCCGTCGGCACGTAGCCTCTGCGAAACAGAAGCGACTGCGAGGCCAGCTTGTCCAGATTCGGCGTGCGAATCTGCGGATGCCCCATAAAGCCGTAATCCCGCCAGCCGTGATCGTCGGAAATAATCATGACGATGTTTGGCGGAGTGGGCTTCGGCGCGGTTTGCGGCAAGGCCGAAGCCGACAACAGCCACAGGCCACAGAAGATCAGGAAAAATTTTCGGATGGAAATCACAGACGCTCTCCTAATGACAAAACTTATACAAGTGAGGCGACAGCAACCACTGCATCTTCCTCTTTGGCGATGCTGACAGGGTTGCTTAACGTTCGCCCGAAATCGTCAAAGCGAACATTCATCACATCGCCTTCATTCAATCGCACACCTGCGCCAAAGCTGAACGCATCGGCTCCGAAAAAGTGAACGTGCAAATCGCCCGGTCGGCGATGGCCTTCAAACTTGAAGTGATGGTGTTCGATGTTTTTCAGGCTATGGCACATTTCGGCGTCGCCGGTTTTGATTTCGTGTGACCACACCGTCTGACCGTCGCGCTCAATTGAAACCGTGCCCGGCACGGATTGAAATTCGTGGTCAATCGCCAACTCCGGCCCGATGGAACAGCAACGCAGCTTCGATCCGGCCAGATACAAATAATTGTGCTTTTCAAATTGGTGGTCAGAAAATTCATTGCCGACGGCAAAGCCAATTCGATACGGCTGGCCGTCTTCACCAATCAGGTAAATTCCAGCGACTTCAGGCTCTTCGCCGCCGTCTTCGGCATACTTCGGCACCAGCAATGGTTCACCGTGCCCGCGCAGCACAGTTCCGCAGCCCTTGTAAAACCATTCGGGCGCAACGCCGATTTGTCCATCCGCAGGCCGTCCGCCTTCCAATCCCCACTGAAACATTTTCATGCTGTCGGTCAGATTGTCGCTTTTGGCGTGCATTGCGTTTCGATTTTTGGCGCTGGCTGTGTGAGTCAATCCGGTTCCAGTGACCAAACAACGAGCCGGTTCTTCGGGATGATCCGCCGCAGGCAAAATCCGCCAGGACGACTTGCCAGCATAAACCTGATCGTAATCCAGCGACTCATCGCTCAGGTGTCGCTGAACCAATTCCGTCAGCTTTGTTTTTGAGTTAATGGCTTCGTTCGCCAGATCGTAAATGGAAGCGTACTTCATCAGCAATCGAATGTTGGGTTCTTCGACCAATCCGACTTTGCGAATGCTTCCTTGCTGCAATTGAATCAATCGTGTCGTCATTGTTTTCTCACTTTTTAGAAATATGCTTCCTCCCACGAAGACACACGAAGATTCACGAAGAAAGGCAGACTGGCTCGATTCTCTTCGTGTTTTCTTCGTGGGGAAAATGCCTTTTACTTTACTGCCGCGCTTTCCAGTTCGGATGTTCGACGTGGGCTTCATTCATAAAGACAAGCGCTTGTTTTACAACTTCGGGATTGGCTTCGGCGATGTTGTTCGCTTCGCCCAAGTCTTTCGACAAATCAAACAGTTCAACTTTGCCGGCCAGCATTGGTTCACGAATGGCTTTCCATTTGCCGAAGCGCACCGATTGCCGTCCGCCTTGTTCGTAAAATTCAAAGTAAAGATATTTGTGTTCAGCCTGCTCGCCCTTCTTTCCAGTCAAAGGCAGCACGGCAATGGAATCGAGTCCGGCGGGAATCGGCTGGTTGGTCAGTTCGCAGAATGTCGCCAGCATATCGCCGAAATAGCCGATGTGATTGCTGGTCGTTCCGGCATTGATCTTTCCTGACCATCGAGCAATGAACGGAACGCGGATTCCGCCTTCGTAGAGTGCGCGCTTCATTCCGCGCAACGGCCCGGCTGGTTTGAACATTTCAGGATGATGTTTGCCTTCGTTGTGCGGGCCGTTGTCAGAGGTGAAAACCACCAGCGTGTCGCGATCCAGGTCGCGCTGTTTTAACCAGGCCATCATCTTGCCGACTTGCGTGTCCAGCCGGGTAATCATCGCCGCCTGGCCTTTGTCCTGATCCGCCCAGGGTTTGTCTTTGTAAATTCCGTAATCTGGAACTTCCTGGCCGTTGCCAACTCCGCGCGCGGCTTCGTTGTTGGCGTGAGGAATTGTCGTGGCGAAGTATAGAAAGAAAGGTTTCGACCGGTTTTGCTCCAGCCAGGTCATCGCTCGGTCAAAGATCACATCCGGCGCGTAATCAACTTTCTCCTTTGCCCAACCGCTGCCGACTTCCTTGTTTTCTTCTGCGGGAACGTTGCGTAGCGGAAATCGTGTTGAGTTGTGAACCAGAAACGACGGGTAATAGTTGTGGGCGTGGGTTTGATTCAGAAAGCCGAAAAATTCATCAAACCCTTTTTTGTTCGGATGGCCTTCGGAGCCAATTTCACCCAAACCCCATTTGCCGAACAATGCCGTTTGATAACCGGCGCTTTTGAAGACTTCTGCGACAGTGCGTTCGTCCTTGGGCAAGGTTTGAATGCTCATATTTCCAGGGCCAGCATTGCCTCGCACGCTGACGTGCCCCATATGCTTGCCGGTCATCAGAACCGCCCGCGAAGGCGCACATACTGTCGAACCTGCATACATCTGCGTAAAACGCATTCCTTCAGCAGCCAGCCGATCCAGATTCGGCGTTTGAATCAATTTCTGCCCGTAACTGCCCAAATCTCCATAACCCAGGTCATCAGCCAGGATGAAGATGACATTAGGCTTTTGAGCATTAAGACGGGCGGTTCGCGTGAAGGTCAAACAAAAAGGCGCTGCCCCAAACAGCAGCGCCAACAAAACTAATCCGAGGAAAATGGGTTTTCGGGACACAGCAATCTCCTATTAGATCATCTCCAATCCACGCATCGTGCCCGTGCTGGTGGCAAATTTGTCGGCTTCGATCCCCAGCCGTTGCAGCACATTGACGAACAAATTCGGCAACGGGTAATTGCGTTCGCGGTCGAACGCCAGATGCTGTCCGTGCTTGAATCCGCCGCCCGCAAACAACGTTGGCAGGTTGGTTGTCACGTGAGTGTTGGCGTCGCCCATGTTCGTGCCGTAAAGAATCATCGTGCGGTCAAGCAATGTATCAGCACCCTCTTTGCGCGCTTTCAAATCACTGAACAATTTGTCGAGCGCACGCATTTGCAAACGGTCAGCTGCCTCGAACTGCCGCAATTTTTCCGGCTTCCTGCCGTGATGCGAAATCGCGTGGTAGCTGTCCGCCATCGTTTCATCGCCAATCGTAATAGCAGGCGAATTCACACTGTCGAGCATCAACGCCACCAGCCGTGTTGAATCCGTCTCAAACGCCAGCGCGGCGAGGTCATACATCAATCGCACCTTTTCAAAGTAATCACGCGGCTGAGTAGTATCTGCCGGAGGCTGAGCGCTGACGACAGGCTTTGGTTTCTGTTCCCATTCGGCGGCTTGGCCAAGACGTTTTTCCAGATCACGGACGCCAGTCATGTACTGATCCAGCCGTTCGCGGTCGCGCGGGCCGATGTTGCTTTGCAAACGGCGCGTTTGTTCGGCGACGGAATCCATCACGCTTTGCCCTAAAGCCAGACGACGCATTTGAGCCTGAACTTCGGCGGGTGTGCCGGTGACGAACATACGTTTGAAAATCTCGGATGGCGTTTCTTCAGAAGGGATCAACACGCCGCCGCTAGTCCACGAAAGACTGTGCTGGCCTTTTTGAATGTTGACGCCGAGCGTCAGCGAAGGAAAACGCGTCTGGTTGCCAATGTGTTCCGCCGCAAATTGATCGAGCGAGATCGTATTGCGAAAGCCGCCACTTGATGGGTGCGGTGCGGCGGTCAAAAAGCAATTGTCAGCCGGATGACCCGCGTCTACGTCAGGATGCCAAACGCCGCTGAAAACCGTGAACTCATTGCGATGCGCCTTGAGTTCTTCCAGGTAGGGCGAGAGTTGGTAGTTAAAACCTTTGGAGTCCGCCGACGGAAAGAACTTCGACGGGAGCACGCCCAGGTTGTTGCAAATCGCAAAGAAACGGCGCGGCACGGCGGCGCTTTTCGCGCGCGCAAACGCAGGCATCATCGCGTCCAGCATCGGCAGCGAAAGCGCGACTCCGGCTCCGCGTAAAAAGCTGCGTCGGGAAAGTGCATTTTGAGTCAAGATATTTGGTGATTTCATCGGTTGTAACTCCTGACAATGATGATTTTGTGAGATTTAGACCGCTAGACGAGAGGGACTAATATCACAACTTGGCGCTGGTCGCTATCAAAGGTAAGACTCCATCCAAATCTCTCCGCACGAAGCCAATTTCCTTATCGGTGCTGATCAACAAGAATCTGATTTCCATCAGGGTCAACAGCCATAAAGCTGGCTGGTCCCGTGGAGTTCTCATCCGCCTCTGTGACCAATTTGACGCCCTCCGCCTTAAGTTGGCGCTGCAACTCACGGACATCGGTGAACGTGGGGAGGTTCTGCCCTTTGCTGTCCCAGCCGGGATTGAAGGTCAGAATGTTTTTCTCAAACATCCCTTGAAACAGCCCGATCACTGTATCGCCGTTTTTCAAGATCAGCCAGTTCTGCGCGGCATTGCCCATGAAGACCTTGAAGCCGAATTTTTCGTAGAAGCTCTTTGAAGCTTCAATATCCTTCACAGCCAAACTGATAGAAAAATTGCCGAGTTCCATTCTTGTTCCTCCGATTTTTGGTGGTTGTTGATGCGCAAACCTGCTATTCGCAAATACCAGGCTTTGGGAAATCAGGTTACGCGCAATTTGCGGTTCGTCTGTGAACAGCAAACGTTTTCTTGTCGCCGATTACTGTGGATCGCACATGTCGAAACCATCACTGCCGCACAGCCTCACACTAAAACTGCCGATGTTGTTTTGCCTTGGGCATTTGTCTTTGCTTTGTTTGCCGTCACGGTTTTGAAGCCGTGTTTAACTTCTTACCCAAGAACTTCTCGCATCATTACGGCAAAGTCGCGGATTGCTTGTTCGCCGTCGCCGACATACGCAGAACCGTGCATCGGTGCAATCGTGCCTGGTTTCAGTTCAGCCAGGCTTTGCAGGATTCCGTCGGTGTTCTTGGTGTAGGGCATGTAGTTGGCCAACGGCCCGGCCTGGTAATCCACCAGTGTCTGGCGTGCGCGTCCGATGACATCGGAGGTGGTCAGGGGTTCTACGACGCCGCTTTGATGGAACAAGTCAGAGCAAAGCAGCGTGCCGTTTGTTTCCTCAAACATCAGTCCGGCTTCCCAGCAATGCGGGACATGAGGCGTTTGCATAAAGCGGAAACGATACTTGCCGGTGTTGATGACTTCGCCAGTTGTCATTCCTTTGGCTGGACGAATGGCAAAATCGTTGACGCTGACCATTGCGCCAACCAGGCTGCACGCGGCTTGCGCGTTTGGCGCAAGTTGCAACCACTGGTTGAGCGAACCGCATTCGTCGGCTTCAAAGTGGCTGAAGCCAATCCAGCGGAGTGTGGCTGGATCAATCAGACTGGCGACCGCTTCATGCACGGCGGGGAACAGCGCATTCATCCCGGTATGAAACAGCAACGGCTCATCGTCTTTGACCAGAAATTGATTGAACTGCAAATCGGCTTCAGGAGCATAGGTCACGATTTGATAAACGTCAGGAGCGATTTCTGTAATAGCCATGATTACCCTCGAAAACTGGTTGGTTAGAGATCGAACGGAATGCTCGACCATTGTTAAATCCAACGTCGAACCTGAGCCATATACGCAACATATTCCGCGCCAAAAAGTTTCAGCAGCATTCGCTCTTCGGGTTGGATTTGAAACCGTGTCAGATACAAACAGAAAAGTAACACCACTGCGAAGCCAGGCAAGGATGAACGCCAGACGGCAACGCCAAACAGCGCCAGCGCCATTCCCAGGTACATCGGATTCCGGCTCCAGCGGTAAATGCCGGATGAAACAACAGATGCAGTACGTTCCGGCGAAAACGGGCTCATCGTCGTTTTCCTGCGGCGAAATTCAAAAACCCCTGCGCCAACAACCCCGACGCCAGCCAGAACGGATACGAACGCGATTGTTTGGCGTCCGGGCAACGCAATATTGCCCGCAGGAAAAAACGTGCTAAGCGCCCAGATCGCCACGGCAAAGACGACAAACAGCGCAAGCGGTGGAATGCGAAGCTCAAGGCTATTCATCTATTTATTCCGAAACAACTCGCTCTCAATTAACAATTGCATCAACGTCTTCACGCCGTAGCCTTTGCTTGCCGCGCGATCCAGCAACGCTTCGACTTTGGGGCGGTCGCTGAATTGCACAGGCGCGCCAGTCACAAATGGTGAGCAGAGTGCCTGCTTACGACTTTAAGCCGTGGCAAGAATCGCTGATTTCGCAGCTTGTGGTAACTTGACTGGAACGAAGTAACTTGCGGAAAAAAGATAATCTTCGCCTGATTCATCAATGACTCGAATCATGTTATGCCGCGCGCCCTTTTCGTCGGGTAACACGCGATACACTTTCCATAGCTGTAACGAAGCGGGGTAGTCTTCGTTCTTAATGCAAATGACAAATTGCGGTTTCGTATTCATAAGCTTCAATCGAAAAGTTCTTTGATTTTCATTTCTACCTTGCCGATGGAGTGCGCTTCGTACCAATGCACCTCAGCTTCAAACTCTTCACCGTCATCCAGAAATTGAATGCGTGCAAATCCTTTCAACTTGCGCCAACGCCCACGGCCATAGGTCTTTTGCAACCATTTGAGGTCACGAATTTTGCTGCCAACAGCGATGATTTCGACGCCTTCAATTTTGCTGATGACTTCAAATAGTCTCACTGGTCAATGATGCCCTTAACGATGAAATTAGCCAATCAAGTTTTGCGAGCTGGGTTACTTATTCCGAAACAAGTCACTCTCAATAATCAATTGCATCAGCGTCTTTACGCCATAGCCTTTGCTCGCGGCACGATCAAGCAACGCTTCGACTTTCGGGCGGTCGCTGAATTGCACAGGCGCGCCGGTCGCAAAGACGATCAGTTGATTGGTCAGATTGCGAGCGATCTGGCGTTCGTCTTTGAGTAATAGTTTTTTCAATTCGCGCACGTCCTGAAACTTCTGGCCATCAGGCAACTGACCAGAAGCGTCCACTGGTTGAATATAACGAAAGGCGAACCGCTGCCCGTTCTTGCCGATGCCTGGGGCTTTTTCGCCTTCGGCCAGGGCGCGATATTTGTCGCGCCAGCCTCCGAACACATCGAAGTTTTCGAGCGCAAACCCCGCTGGATCAATTTTCGCGTGGCAAACATTGCAGCTTGGGTTGGTGCGATGTTTTTCCAGTTGTTGCCGCATAGTCGTCGCTCCGCGCACGTCTGGTTCGACTGCGGAAACTCCGGCGGGTGGCGGCGGAACGGGTTTGCCCAGGATGCGTTCCATCATCCACGCGCCGCGCACTACGGGCGAAGTGGTCGTGCCGTTGGCAGTGACTTTCAGAACGCTGGCCTGGGTCAGCAATCCTCCGCGAACTGAATCGGGCGGCAACGCGACACGGCGAATCTGTGAACCTTCGACACCTGACAAGCCGTAATGCGACGCCAGTCGTTCGTTAATCATCACGAAATCAGAAGAAATCACATTGCGCGCAGGCAAGTCTCCGCGAACGAGTTCGGCAAAAAACTGGCGCGTTTCTGCCGTCGCCGATTCCACCAAATGGTCGTCCAGGTAGTAATCGGAATACATCAACTCATCCGGCGACGTGATGTTCACCTTCCGCAAATCCAGCCAGTAATCCAGGAAAGCCGTCACAAAGCGTTGCGATTTGGCGTCGCCTATTAAGCGGTCAACTTGCGCTCGCAAGACCGGAGGCTTGTGCAGTGCGCCTTGCGCGGCCAGTTCGCGCAAGGCCACGTCAGGCTCAGAATTCCAGAGGAAATATGCCAGTCGCGCGGCCAACGCTTGATCGTCCAACCGTCCCGGTTTTTCTTCCAGCGTAGTGAACGCGGGCGAACACAGCACAGCGGCGTAAGTCGTAATCATCGCGTCGGTAAAGCTGTCGCCGTTTTTCAGCGCGGCTTCCGCCAGCTTCAAAAAACGTTGCGTGTCTTCTTCAATCGCAGTTGTCGTTGAATGGCGATAGGCGCGTTGCAGGAAGTTTCTCAGCAACCTTTCAGCATCGGCACGCGGATTGGTTGAGACGATTTCAATTTGCCCTTTGGTCTTTTGCTTGATCGGCAAATCGCCAAACATCAGCCGATGGCCTTTGCCGGGCCAATCAGTTTTGGCATCACAAATCGGCCCGACTACTTCCAGCCAGCGAAAGGCCACGCCGGGTTGACCGTCTTTCTCTGCCAGCGGATTACGCCAGTTGGGCGGACGCGAACGAAACAGGCGTACGGCATCAGGCCGAATCGTTTCGTCTTTCAGCAACCAGACTTCAACTTCTTGCACTGAAGGTTCGGGCGAAACGTTCGGTTGGCCAGATAGCGCATCTGGCGAGGAGGGATTTCAGCATAGAGCGTGATTGGTTCGCGCGTGCGTCCGGCAAAAGCCTCTGTGCGGCTGGGATGCCACCACTTGGCTTCGCTTTCCGGCCCAGCCCAGAACGAATGCGCGCTCAGCCGCAATTTGTAACGACCGGGCACGGGAGCCTTGAACTGATTGAAACGAATTTCCAGCGGTTCATACGAACTGGCCACAACTCCCATGCTTTCCAGTTCGCGTTTGGCGGGGTCGGCTGCGCCGACGGTCATCGGCGCTTCTTTTTTCAGGACGGCTACGTCGGCGGAATTGCCGAGCAAGGGGAACGTGGCGCGTTCTGACGCCGTGTTGAATTGCGAAAACTCGACGTGGTTGGTAAACGCCCTTTGTTCGCCCGGGCGTAATAACGTTTGGTGATTGTTTCCGGCTGTTTCTCGCTTCGCGCCATGACTTCGCGCAGAGCGTATTCGGCGGCCGTCAGGTAGCGGCTGATTTGGACGTGCGACACGCCAAGCGCTGCCGTGCCGGATTTGTTGACGATAGGCTTCGCCATCTTGCGGCAACAACTCTTTGACCTGTAACCACGGCGCGTCGAGCAAATCACGCGCAGCGTGTTTTCGTATTCGTAACGATTCATCCGCCGCCACACCGCGCGGCCTTCGCGGCGAATTCGCCTGGCATCGCGACGATCATCTGCGCGGCGAGCGATTTCAAAACGCGGCGCGCTCTGCATTGTCGGGTTGCGGCACATTTTGAGGCATCTCACCATCTCGCACACGGTCGTGAACTTTGACCCACGTGGCGAACGCCTGAGCGTCGGTGAATTCCGGCTTGAGCGCCGTCAAATCCAGGTTGCCCTTTTTCGCGGCGGCGTTGTGGCAAGCGAAACAATTCGTTTCCAGAAATGCCTGAATCGAAACTCCATCACGTTTCGTTTGCGCATCTGCGTCCGGCAGAGCGGTTGCCCTGTCAGCATCCAGATCGTCAACAGCAATCCCAGACTGGCTGTTATTCCTTTGAATCTTTGTGCCATAACTTTATTCCGGTTTGTGTTTGAAGCCTTCTGCACATCGTGGGCGGAACTGCCTGCTTGCGAGCGCGCATTTTGTCAAGCGGCGAGATTGAGCTAGCGCGCCTGCGCTCGCCACGCTCCCAGCGGCAACACGTTTGCGCGCTGCCCCAGAGCATCCCATTTGGCTGACAACTCTTCACTTTCTCTCAGGCTGTTTGGCGGCCAGATCGTTCATTTCGGTTCGGTCGGCTTCAATGTTGTAAAGCTCCCAGGGTTTGTTTTTCTTGGCGACCAGTTTCCATTTGCGCCGGTAATGGCGCGATTGCCTTCGTGTTCCCAGAAAATCGGCCACCGGACGGTTCAACGATTGCCGCTGAACACCGGGCGCAGACTGACGCCTTCCCATCGGATGAATCTGCTGGCCATTGATTTCAGTCGGATAC
>JBGAPB010000172.1:0-12924 GCA_044221525.1 Blastocatellia bacterium
CCAGCAACCAAAAGTTCGACTTCAACAACCATTGGCCTTGTTCTTGAGAAACCTCTTTCCAGCCAAGCTTTGCCTTAACACCCACTACTACTCGTTCAATCAATTCAGATAGTTTTTTGCCTGCTTCTTCTTCGATCAGCGGCATTAAGCCCAGATCAACAAAACTGAGTTGATATTGGGTATCGAACCGCGCCCAAGTCTTTGCCCGATAAACAGATTCTGGCGCAAGGGCATCGTGATGCCTTCTGAAAAATTCAGGCAAATTTGCTAGAGGAATACGGTCTTCCAGTTGTGGGCCGGTCACACTCTGTTTCCAGAGCAACAGTTGATCTGGTAAGCAAGTAAAAACTAGTGGGGCTCCAAGGCTGCGACAGGTCTTGACTGCGGCTTCAGGATCAAAGACATCATCAAGAACAGCAATACAGGCCGAACGTGAGTCGTAGGGATAATGGGCAAATGCCGTAAGGGGAACATGAAAACGATGACCATTCTTTACTTCGATATTCGGCACCATCTGCGCCCTACTGTAACCACAGTCGAGTAGATAAGGTCGTAACCCAGCAGCGCTTAATTGACCTTGTTTTGTATTCATGCTTTTCCAGACTGGTTGAAGAGATTTGATTAGGCCACCCTCTGTAACTTCTCGATCTGCTCATGAACTGGAATCAAAAGCAGCATCTGCCGGTGATGCTTCAATAGATCAATCACTTCGTTATCGCTGCCGGCAAAATAAACCGAATAACCATCAGTCAGCAGGTAATTTTCCGGCTTGTCCAGTCGTATTCCGTGTTCCTCTATATTACGGGCAACCTGCTGAATCTGACGTAATGAGAAACCGGCTCGTTTCAAATCAGCAATGATCATCGCCTTGACTACCTCCGCTGCTGAATAAAATGAAGCGGGGCAACCGACAATAGCTTTAGTATCACGCATCAAAGGGTTGAGCAGCTTGATTTTTGCCCAATAATCCACCTGTTTTCGGCTGATTCCGGTGAGTGCCAAAAGCTCAGGCACTGTGTAATGCCGTTTATTCAGGTTTGCGCTTTTAGGAAGCGTACGCCTCAGGGCAGTCACACTTTTTTTCAAATGCGAATTACCCCTCATTACGTCTCTCCGTGAGCAAATACGATCATTTTTGCGCATTCTATGTTGGCAGACTGCAATAAAGCAATTTCAGTAAGAATTGAATTGGGCGCGACCTGCCAGTCGCCGAAGGGCGCGATCTTGCCATCAATTGCGTTCTCGCGTTACAACTCGGCCCCGAAGGTGACGCGAATAATGAGCATAAGCCGGAACACACTTTTTCTTCGCACCCGCAATGGCTATCTGTTTGCGGTTCTTGGCATTTCGGCGGTGACTGCGGCACTGGCTCCGTTTCACAACAGATTCAGTTCGACGACGGTGGCGCTGGCGTTGTTGCTGATAGTTTTGTTTTCCGCAATTGGATGGAGCAGCCGCCCGGCGTTGGTTGCCGCTATGTTAGGCGCGCTTTGCTTCAACTTCTTTTTCCTGCCGCCGGTTCACACCTTTACAATTGCCAATCCGCAAAACTGGGTTGCTTTGGTAGTGTTTTTGATTACTGCCGTGACTGCAGGTCAATTATCAGCAAGAGCCAATCGTCGAGCCGAGGAAGCCGAGGCGGGCAAAATCGAAATAGAGAGACTTTACCGTGAATATCAGATTGCGGCTGAACAGGCCAAACAAGCTGAAATCTTTCGCCAAAGCGAGCAATTGAAATCAGCCTTGCTGGACGCCGTGACGCATGACTTGCGTACTCCGCTGACTTCGATCAAGGCATCGGTGACAACTCTGCTTGCCGAAGAAAGTGGCGATGACCCGGTCATGTTAGACCACGAGGGGCGTTCGGAACTGCTGGAAGTTATTAACGAAGAAGCCGACCGATTGAATCGTTTTGTGGAAAACATGGTTGAGTTGGCAAAGCTGGAAGCCGGAGAGTTGCTGTTGCGCCGTCGTTGGGGTTCGGTCGAAGAAATCATCGCATCTGCACTGGGACGAGCCGAAGCTTTAACAGTCCGACATCGTGTTGAACTTTTCATAGAAAGCGAGTTGCCGTCCGTACAGGTTGACGCAACGTTGCTGGCTGAAGTTCTGTTTTCGCTGATTGACAATGCGGCGAAGTATTCACCCGCTGGTTCGTTAATCAGCATCACGGCTGAACGCGCAAGCGAAGACGAAATGATTCTGATGGCCGTCACGGATGAAGGCCGAGGCGTCCCGCCTGAATTGCGCGAACGTGTTTTCGATAAATTCTTTCGCGCGACAGGCGAGGGAGCGGCAAACCTGGGACAACCGAAAGGTATGGGGATGGGGTTGGCCATTGCACGCGGCATTGTTGAAGCACACGGCGGACGCATCTGGTTGGAAAATGTGGAAGGCAAAAACGGTTCTTGCGTCAAATTACTGATTCCTGTCGGTGATGAGGAAACAGAAACGGAGGGTAAACGATGAGCGAAGCGCGTCGAATTTTAGTGGTGGACGATGAAACGCAGATTACGCGCGTCTTGCGTCGCAGTTTATCCGCTCGCGGTTACGAAGTGCAGACGGCAAACGACGGAGAAGAGGCTTTGTCCGTTTTTGGGCAATGGGCGCCTGATTTGGTGGTGACAGACCTTTCGATGCCGCAAATGGCCGGGTTGGAATTATGCCGCCGACTGCGCAAGCTTTCTCAGGTTCCGATTATCGTCCTTTCGGTTAAGGGCGAAGAGCGAGCAAAAGTCGAGGCTTTGGACGCTGGCGCGGATGATTACATCACCAAACCTTTTGGCATGGACGAACTGCTGGCTCGTGTTCGTGTGGCGTTGCGTCGCACCTCGGCTGCGGCTCTGCCTGAAGTTCAAACAATTGAGCTTGGCGATTTTCAGGTTGAACTGGAAGCGCGCACCGTCATTGTGCGCGGCGAAGAAGTTCGCCTGACCCCGAAAGAATACGAATTGCTGATTTACCTGATTCGCCACGCTGGCAAAGTCTTGACCCACCGCGTTCTGCTCGGAGCCATCTGGGGAGGCGATTACACCGAACAGACTGAATACCTGCGCGTTTTCGTCGGCCAGCTTCGCAAGAAGATTGAAGCCGACCCAGCCAAGCCTCGCTACATTTTGACCGAACCCTGGATCGGTTACCGCTTCAGCGCCGAAGGCTAACCCTGTCCAGGCCTTCCTGCCTTTACGAATTCTTTATAAACCGCTTACGCCATCCTTATGAGCCGGACGGTAGCATCCGTTTCGTTGACGATTGATTCGCATCATCGAAAGGAACGCTATGAGTTTAATGACAATCTCTAAATCGGAATCAGTAAAGTTAGCCGAAACGACGACTGGCAAAACAAGTCTGCGCTCGTCGTGGTTTCAGGCGTCAGGTTTTCATTGTTGCGGAGCAATGCTTGGGCTTGGCGGTGGAATCATTCTGCCGCTTATCGGTTTTGTGTTGCTGGTTATTGGACGGTTTGACCACGACGGTAATCTGCACCTGATCGGAACTCTCTTGCTGCTTACCACCATTCCTTTGTTGATCTTTGGCGCTTACTGCCTGGATATGCTGGAGAAAGGGCGGAGCCAGAAATGAAACCAATGGAGTTGGCGAAATGTACGATCTGATTTTTGTCGCTGCGACGATTCTGTTCTTCGCGTTGGCTTTTGGTTACGTGCAGGTGTGCGAACGGCTGGGCGCAGGGGGCGAGCAATGAATGTGGAAACGATTCTGATCCTGGCGGTTTCGGCGCTGTTGCTGGTTTATCTGACTTACGCGCTTTTGCGCGCTGAAAAATTCTGATTATGACACTCAATGGATGGCTGCAAATTTTGATCTTTTTTGCACTGGTTTTGGCGGTGACGAAACCGATGGGGATTTTTATGGCGCGCGTGTTCAACGGTGAACGAACCTTTCTTGACCGGGTTGTGCGTCCGCTGGAACGACTGCTTTATAGGGTGTGCGGAGTTGACGATTCCCGCGAGATGCGCTGGACGGAATACGCTGGGGCGATGCTGGCTTTCAGCGCGGTTTCGATGATTGCGCTTTACGCAATGCAGCGGCTTCAGCAATTCCTGCCTTTCAATCCTCAACGACTGGCAAACCTGTCACCAGAACTTTCGTTCAACACGGCGGCTTCGTTCACAACCAACACCAATTGGCAGAGTTATGGCGGCGAAACGACGATGAGTTACTTGACTCAAATGGCAGGGTTGACGTTTCAAAACTTCCTCTCGACGGCTGTCGGCCTTGCTTTGGCTGTCGCTTTCATTCGCGGCATCGCGCGCAAAGAAACCGACCGGATAGGCAATTTCTGGGTGGATGTGACGCGCGGGACGCTTTATTTGCTGCTGCCGTTTTCGATGGTGGCGGCGCTGTTTTTGGTTTCGCAGGGCGTTGTGCAGAACTTCAAACCTTACGACACGGTGAAGCTGGTTGATCCGCAAGGCAATGTAACCGAACAGGTCATTGCCCAGGGGCCAGCAGCTTCGCAGATAGCCATCAAAATGTTCGGCACGAACGGAGGCGGATTTTTCAATGCCAACTCGGCTCATCCATTTGAAAACCCAACTCCGCTGTCGAATTTTTTCGAGATGTTTTTGATCTTCGCCATTCCGGCTGGCCTGACTTACACGCTGGGACGAATGGTGGGATCGCAACGTCATGGTTGGGCAGTGCTTGCGGCAATGATCTTGCTGTCGCTGGCCGGAGTGCTGGTCAGTTATTGGGCGGAATCGAAAGGCAATCCCCTCTTTCCGGCAACAGTCGTTCAGCAGGCTTCGGCAACGCAATCGGGCGGAAATATGGAGGGCAAAGAGGTTCGTTACGGCATTGCCAACTCGGCGCTGTTTGCGACGGTGACGACTGATGCTTCGTGCGGCGCGGTTAATTCCATGCACGATTCGTTTACGCCGCTTGGCGGGTTGGTTCCGCTGGTCAACATCATGCTTGGCGAAGTCGTTTTCGGAGGCGTAGGCGCAGGGCTGTACGGAGTATTGATCTTCGTCGTGCTGTCGGTCTTCATCGCAGGTTTGATGGTTGGGCGCACGCCGGAATATCTGGGCAAAAAGATCGAAAGTTATGACGTGAAAATGGCGATGCTTTACGCGCTGATTTTTCCGCTGCTGATTCTGGTCTTTACTGCAATTTCTGTTGCCTCGAATTCCTTTGGATTGACTTCGCTAAACAACAACGGACCGCACGGGTTGGGCGAGATTCTTTATGCGTTCACTTCCGGTACGGGGAATAACGGTTCGGCATTTGCCGGATTGAACGCCAACACTCCCTGGTACAACTCAACGCTGGGTTTGGCGATGCTGGCTGGCCGTTTTCTGATGATCATTCCTATGCTGGCAATCGCAGGCAATCTGGCTGGAAAGAAAATTACCCCGCCGTCGCTGGGCACTTTTCCTGTGACAACGCCTCTGTTTGCGACTTTGCTGGTAAGCGTGATTGTCATCGTCGGCGCGTTGACCTTCTTTCCTGTTCTGAGCCTGGGGCCGGTGGTTGAACATCTGTTGATGAATGCAGGGCAGACGTTTTGAATTTGAGATTTGAGATAGGTTCGGTGAAATCGTTATGGGTAAAACGGAAAAGAAGATTGTTCTGTGGGATGCGCGAATCATCAAACGCGCTTTGGTGGAGTCAATAAAGAAGCTGAATCCGCGCACGATGATGAAAAACCCGGTGATGTTTGTGGTTGAAGTCGGCAGCGTTATCACGCTGTTTCTGTTGATTCGGGATATTGCGACAGGTGCGCTGGACATTGGTTTTGAATTGCAACTGACCTTGTGGCTGTGGTTCACGGTGCTGTTTGCCAACTTTGCCGAAGCCGTGGCCGAAGGGCGAGGCAAGGCTCAGGCAGACACCTTGCGCAAAGCCAAAACGGAAACCATCGCGCATCGTTTGATGGCCGACGGTCAAACGGAAAAGGTCGAAGCGACTCAACTTCGCAAAGGCGATATCGTTCTTGTTTGTGCAGGGGAGTTTATTCCGGGCGATGGCGAAGTCATCGAAGGCGTAGCTTCGGTGGATGAGTCGGCAATCACCGGCGAAAGCGCGCCTGTCATTCGTGAAGCCGGAGGCGACCGTTCGGCGGTGACCGGAGGCACGCGCGTGCTGTCGGATCGAATCAAAGTTCGCATCACATCGAATCCGGGTGAAACTTTTATTGACCGTATGATCGCCCTGGTCGAGGGCGCTGAACGCCAAAAAACTCCAAACGAAATTGCGCTGAACATTTTGCTGGCCGGATTGACGATAATCTTTCTGCTGGCCGTCGTCACCCTTCAACCGTTCGCGATTTATTCAAAAGCGGAACAATCGGTTTTCGTGCTGGTTTCGCTGTTGGTTTGTCTGATCCCGACCACCATCGGAGGTTTGCTGTCGGCCATTGGCATTGCCGGGATGGACAGACTGGTGCAGCACAACGTGCTGGCCATGAGCGGGCGCGCGGTTGAAGCGGCAGGCGACGTGAACACATTGCTGCTGGATAAAACCGGAACCATTACGCTGGGCAACCGGCAAGCTGCGGAATTCATTCCGTTGAAAGGCGTTGGAGAAAAAACTCTGGCCGATGCGGCTCAGCTTTCTTCGCTGGCGGACGAAACGCCTGAAGGTCGTTCGATTGTCGTATTTGCAAAAGAGAACTATGGAATGCGCGGGCGGGAACTGGCTCCGAACGAAGCGCGCTTCATTCCTTTCACCGCCCAAACACGAATGTCCGGCGTTGATTGGAAGGGGCGTGAAATTCGCAAAGGCTCCGTGGACGCCATCGAAAAATACGTCAATGGCAACGGCTCAGCGGCGTCGAAGGAGTTACGTGAAATCGTTGAACGGATTGCCACGGCAGGCGGCACGCCGTTGGTGGTTGCGGAAAACCGTCAATCTTTAGGTGTGATTTACCTGAAAGACATTGTCAAAGGCGGAATGAAAGAACGCTTCACGCAGCTTCGCGCCATGGGGATTCGCACGGTGATGATTACCGGAGACAACCCTCTAACTGCGGCTTCGATTGCGCGCGAAGCTGGTGTGGACGATTTTCTGGCCGAAGCCAAACCTGAGGACAAAATGAATTTGATCAAGCGCGAACAGGCCGAGGGCAGATTGGTGGCGATGACCGGCGATGGCACAAACGACGCCCCAGCTTTGGCGCAGGCCGATGTTGGCGTGGCCATGAACAGTGGCACACAGGCCGCAAAAGAAGCAGGCAATATGGTTGATTTGGATTCAAACCCGACAAAGCTGATCGAGATTGTCGAAATCGGCAAACAGTTGTTGATGACTCGCGGCGCACTAACCACATTTTCCATCGCCAACGACGTGTCCAAATACTTTGCCATTATTCCGGCGATGTTCGCCGGTGCCTTTCCGGTTTTGCAGGCGCTGAATGTGATGAATCTGGCAACGCCGCAATCGGCGATTTTATCGGCGGTGGTCTTCAATGCGCTGGTGATCGTTGCGCTGATCCCGCTGGCGCTGCGCGGCATCAGCTATCGCCCAATGAGCGCCGAAGCTTTGTTGCGTCGCAATTTGCTGATTTACGGTCTGGGCGGATTGGTCGTTCCGTTTGTGGGCATCAAATTGATTGACGTGATTATCACCGCGCTTGAACTGGCTTGATGAAAAGTTATGAGGAATCTGAAAACTGCTTTGTTAATGACGATTATCATGACGATTTTGCTGGGATTGATTTACCCGCTGGTTGTCACAGGTCTGGCGCAAGTTATTTTCCAGGATAAAGCCAACGGCCAGATTATTGCTCGCAATGGCCAACTTATAGGCTCGCGGTTGATTGGTCAGCCGTTTTCATCGCCGGGGTATTTTCACTCGCGTCCATCGGCGGCTGGCGTTGCTGGGTACGATGCCGGAGCTTCAACAGGATCGAACCTTGGCCCGACCAACCAAAAGTTGATTGATCGAGTAAAGGCGGACGTTGAAAAGCTTCGCGCGGAAAACCCCACTCAACCTATTCCTGCCGATTTGGTGACCACTTCGGCTTCGGGCCTTGATCCGCACATTTCACCTGCGGCGGCGGAGTTTCAACTTGCCCGCGTCGCCAGGGAGCGCGGAATGAATGAAGCTGATTTGCGGAACCTGGTCGCCGAACACTGCGAGGGGCGAACGTTCGGTTTGCTGGGCGAACCGCGCGTTAATGTGTTGTTGCTCAATCTGGCAATGGATGAGCGTTTTCCATTACGAAAATAAACGATTGGTGTGAATCACATGGCTGCTGCTGAACGAAAGCTTTCACCAGAAGCATTGCTCGCCAAAATCAAGGAAGACGAGCATGCCAAACTGCGCGTTTATCTGGGGGCGGCGGCAGGCGTGGGCAAAACTTATCAGATGCTCAAAGACGCGCACCTGTTAAAAAAACAGGGAGTGGACATCGTGATCGGATTTGTGGAAACCCACGGGCGTGTCGAGACCGTTGGCGCGATTGGCGACCTGGAACTAACACGACTGAAAAAGATCGAATATCGTGGTGTCACGCTGGAGGAGATGGACGTTGACGCCATCATCAAACGTCGGCCTGAAATCGTTATCGTGGATGAACTGGCGCATACGAACGTTCCAGGATCGAAAAACAAGAAACGTTACGAAGACGTGAATGAATTACTGGACGCCGGAATTTCCGTTTTTACAGCCGTCAACGTTCAGCACCTGGAATCGTTGAACGATGTGGTTTCGCAAACGACGGGAGTGCAGGTCAGGGAGACAATTCCGGATTGTTTTCTGAAACGTGGCGATGAAGTCATCAATGTGGATGTGTCGGTTGACACTCTAAGAACCCGTTTACGGCAAGGCAAAATTTACGGTGTCGAAAAGATCGAACAATCGCTGAACAACTTTTTTCGCAAAGGCAACTTGTCCGCTTTGCGCGAACTGGCGCTGCGTCAGGTAGCGGAAGATCAGGCTTCAAAAGCGCACGATTACCGCCAGCGCGAAGGGTTGGAACAGGCTGTCATTCCCGAAAAGGTGATGGTTTGCATTTCTTCGCGCGGCAACGCAAAGAAGCTGTTGCGTGTCGGATCGCGTATTGCCGGACGATTCGCCCACGATTGGTTTTCCGTCTATGTTCAAACTCCGCGTGAACAACCCGGACGCATTCGCCCAGAAGATTATGTCGTCTTGCAGGAAAACCTTCGCTTTGCCGAAGAAATGGGAGCCAAACTGGTAAAGCTGGAAGGCAGCCAGGTGGCAGACGAGCTAATAAACTTTGCCAGAAAAGAAGGGATCACCCATGTCATCTTTGGACAATCAGCGCGCTCGCGCTGGGATATTCTGCTGCACGGTTCAATCATCAACCGTTTCTTGAGCGAAGTGCGAAATGCCAATGTGCAGGTCGTTTCTCTTGATTCATCGCCCACTGTTTAACCCGAAATTTTCTGCTTCTTTGATGTTTAACTTTGAAATGGTAAAACGAAAAAATCGAGATGACCGTTTTCGCGAAATTAACAGGAAGATGGAGTTTCAGGAGGGAAACAGGTGACAGCTCGACTGGATAGCCTGATTATTCAAATGATTGATTCAACTGACAGTATTTCTATTCTAAGACGCAAGCTCAGCCATTTTGAGCTTTGTGCCAATCACGAAGTCGAATTTCGAAACAAGACAACTCTGCTGGAAGACGTAGAGTTGATTCACCAGCCGCTGACTGAAACCTCGCTTGACGGAATTGATATGAGCGTTGAGGTATTGGGAAAACGGCTGCGTTACCCGGTGGTTATTACGGGAATGACCGGCGGCGTCGAAGAAGTCGGCGTTTTCAATCGTGAAATCGCCGCGTTGGCCGACCGGCTGGGAATTGCCTTTGGCGTAGGTTCGCAAAGAGCGATGCTGCGTTATCCCGAAGTCACAAATACTTTTCAGGTGCGTGATGTTGCGCCGGATGTTTTGCTGTTCGGCAACATTGGTATTGCTCAGGCGCGCGAAATGACTTCGGCTGAAGTCGTCAGGCTAGGTCAGGAAATCGGAGCCGACGCGATCTGTGTTCACCTCAACACTGCAATGGAAGTGATTCAGGAAAATGGCGACCACGATTTTCGAGTTTCGCTGGAAACAATAGAACGGCTGATTGCCGAATCTGCGCTGCCGATCATTATCAAAGAAACCGGCTGCGGTTTTGCGCGCGAAAGCGGGGCGAAACTGGCGTCGGTTGGCGCTCAATGGATCGATGTTTCCGGCGCGGGCGGAACCTCCTGGGTGGGAGTCGAAACCATTCGCAACCGCGCGTTGCGCCATTTGGGCGAAGCATTCTGGGATTGGGGCGTGCCGACTGCGGCCAGCGTTTGCGAACTGCGCGGCCTGGATTTGAGCTTGATAGCTTCCGGCGGCATACGCACAGGTTTGCAGGCGGCGAAGTCTCTGGCGTTGGGCGCAAAACTCGCTGGAGTGGCGCTGCCCGTTTTGCGAGCTTATTCATCCGGTGGAATCGAAGGCGTCGAATCGTTTTTCCGTTCGTTTTTTGACGAACTTCGAGTGGCGACGATGCTGGCCGGATGTGCGAAAGTTTCAGAACTAAAACCTGACCGAGCGGTCATCGGCGGAAAGTTGCTCGATTGGGTTTCGCAGCGAGGCTTGCCGATGAAATGAATAACTCAATTTGCCTGGTCACGGCCGTTGATGTCGAGTTCAACACGGCGATTAGCTTGCTAAGCCAAACGGTTCTTTCAACCGAATCCAACTTCAAAATCTGTCGCGGACTGGTTGGCGACCGCAGCATCACTGTTTTGCAATGCGGAATGGGCGCTCGCGGATTTGCCGAATGGCTCGGCGGCCACATTAAAAACAACCACTACGATGCGTTGATTGTTGTCGGGCTGGCTGGCGGGCTTGATCCAAAACTGAAAACCGGAGACGCCGTCGTTTACAATCTTTGTCTTAATGCCGTTGGCCAAACGGCAAGGATTCACTGTGATGAAAACCTGACAGAAACCTTGTTCAAAGCGTTGCAGGCTGCATCGCTTCAAAGCCTTCGCGGTACAGGAATCACAGTCAGTCGGATCATCACCGAAGCCACGGACAAACTGCGATTTGGCAGCGAGCAGAAAGCGTTGGCCGTTGATATGGAAAGTTTCAATGTGGTGGACGTTTGTCTCCAGTATGGCGTACCGGTTGCTGTTGTTCGTGTAATTTCCGACGAAGCCGGGCACGATTTGCCTGATTTCAACTACGCAGCCGAACCGGATGGAACTATGAACCATCGTCGAATGGCGATAGCAATGGCGCGACGGCCAAAAGCATCTATCAGATTTTTGCGAAGCTTGAAAACTGTTCTTGAAGCATTTCGAAAAAGTCTGGAAGTCGTTCTAAGAGTGTAACTTGGTCTAGCCAAGCACTTTGAATGAATTGATTTACAGGTTTGACACAAGTCATGTTACTCGCCTAGAGTTTGCCACTAATTTCAAGCGCGGCCCCGGCGCGGATTTTTCAGCCGCTGCCGCATTCGCCCCTATGCAGAACATGAAGGAGAACAGCAATGAAAAACACAGCAGCGGCACAGGCAAAGCCAAAAGTTGAAGTCAAAGAGGGAACTTACAAAGTCGCTTCAACAACGATCATCATCACCACGGATGAACAGGTTGAATTGAAAGTAATCACTGATCAAATTGCTGAATTTGTTTCTCAAGCTCCCGTCAGTGATGGCATCGTTCAAATTTCATCGCTGCACACAACGGCTGGAATCATGCTCAATGAGACCCAGGATGCATTGCTGGAAGATATGAAAGCAATGTTCGAGCAATCCATTCCTTCAGACGTTTATTACAAACACAACGACCCGCAACATTCAGATTGTGCTCGCCGCAACGCCACTGCTCATCTGCGCTCTATCCTGGTTGGCAACAATCTGACCGTCCCTATCGAAGCCGGCAAAATGAAACTAGGCGTCTGGCAACAGGTTTTTTTCACTGAATTCGACGGCCCGAACAATCGCAAAATTCATGTCCAGGTAATGGGAATCTGAAGCGAGTAGTCGGGATTCGGTAGACGGTAATCAAAAACGCGCCATCTTCTTTATATCTCCCGACTCCCGACTCCCGACTCCCGACTCCCGACTACTCCAATGAAAGTCTTTCTCACCGGAGCAACAGGATTCATCGGCGGCAACCTGACTCGGATGTTGCTGGCCGATGGTTACGAAGTCCGTGCGTTGGTTCGCTCTGGCAGCGACCAACGCAATATCGCCGGGTTGCCGATTGAAACTGTCACGGGCGATCTGGACGACAAGCAAAAACTGGCCGAACAAATAATGGGCTGCGATGGTGTTTTCCACGTCGCAGCCCATTATTCTTTGTGGGCAAAAGACCGAGAAGCCATTTATCGAGCCAATGTCACAGGCACTAAAAACCTGCTGGCCGCAGCCAAAACAGCTTGCGTCAAACGATTCATTCACACCAGTTCAGTTGCCGCCATTGGAGTTCCGCCCGTCGGAACGCTCGGCAATGAAGCGACTCAAACGACAGTTGAAGCTCTGGTCAGCGATTACAAAAAATCGAAATTTCTGGCTGAACAGGCTGCGCTGGAAGCGGCACACAATGGGCTGGACGTGGTGATCGTCAATCCTTCGACGCCGATTGGAGCTTACGACGTAAAGCCAACACCAACCGGCGAAATCGTCCTGCGCTTTCTGCAAAACCGAATGCCCGCTTATGTCCACACCGGCTTGAACCTGATTGACGTTGACGATGTCGCTCGCGGACACATTTTGGCATGGCAAAGAGGTCGCACAGGCGAACGTTACATTCTGGGCAATCGAAATTTGACGCTGAAAGAAATGCTGGAAATGTTGGCAACCATCACCGGCAAACCTGCGCCGCGCTTTGCCATCCCGCACCTCATTCCACTGGCTGTGGCGTTTGTGGATGAAATGATTCTGGCCAGATTCGGTAAAACTCCGCAGGTGTCGTTTTACTCCGTGCAGATGTCGCGCAAAGC
>JBGAPB010000173.1:0-12654 GCA_044221525.1 Blastocatellia bacterium
CTGGTCGGCAGGTTCGGCAGCGCGGCTCAGGCGGGTTACACATTCGCCATTCGAATTATCGTCGTTACGATCTTGCCTGCCTGGGGAATGAGCAATGCGGCGGCGACACTGGTCGGCCAAAACCTGGGCGCTAAAAAAACCGACAGAGCGGAAAAATCCGTCTGGTTGACCTGCCACAGCAACGCCGTCTTTATGGCTGTCGTGACATTCGTTTATGTTTTCTTTGCCGAGTTTCTGATTCGCATCTTTACCAAAGATGAAACCGTCATCCCCTTCGGAGTGGATGCGCTGCGATACATCGGTTACGGCTACATTTTTTATGGTTATGGAATGGTGCTGTCGGCGTCGTTCAACGGTGCTGGCGACACTTACACGCCTACTGTGATTAACCTGATTTGCTTTTGGGTGCTGCAACTTCCAATGGCTTACTGGCTTTCGGTAAAAACAACGTTTGGTCCAAGGGGCGTATTTCTGGCTGTCACCATCGCCGAATCAGTGCTGGCAATCATTGCCATGGTTATTTTCAAACAAGGCAAATGGAAAACGCAAAAAGTGTGAAGAGTTTTTTGACAGGATTTACAGGATTTTCAAGATCGGCAGAGCAATCCCAGTCAGCCCCATCCTGTTGAATCTTGTAAATCCTGTCAGAAAAATTCCCTGCCTGGCTAACTCAGCCGATAAACACGCTCGGCATTTTCCTTAAACAGTTTTCGTTTGTTTTCTTCGCCGGCGTCTTTCACCAGAAAGTTCAGAGCGTCGAACCATTGCCGGTAGCTTGCTGCCAGAGTACAAACCGGCCAATCACTGCCGAACATCACCCGATCCCAGCCGAAGCTGGCGATAACGTGCTCAACTGCCGGACGCAAATCTTCCACCGTCCAGTTTTCAACGTCAGTGTTGACGACAATGCCGGAGACTTTGATGACTATATTCGGCAAGTCGGCGATCTCCGAGATGCGTTCGCGCCAGGTGTCGTAGTTACGATTCTTGATGTCCGGGTTTCCGCAATGGTCGAGGATGAAATTGACGTTCGGGCATTCTTTGACCAGCCGAATGGCTACCGGCAGTTGATGGTCACGAACGCAGATGTCGAACGACAAACCGAACTCCGCCAGCGAGCGAATGTTTTCCGTAAACGTCGTCGTCGTCGAAAGCTCATCCGGTTCGGATTGCAGCAATCGCCGAATGCCCTTCAAGTTCGGATGCCCGGCAAACTCACGAACAGAGTCTCGGAAGTTGTCGTGTTCGGGACGGCCGTTGGCGACTACGCCAGAAAGCGGATTGTCGTCGCGTTCGCTCAATTCCAAAATGTAGCGGGTTTCATCAGGGATGAAAGCTTCGTCAATGTCTGCTTCGACGTGGACGGATTTGATAACTTCTATTCCTCTAGTGGCTTCAAGGTAATCATCAATTCGAAAACTACGATTCAGCTTTGGCTGATTCGCCGTCCACGAATAGGGCAGTTTGTCCAAATCCCATAGGTGTTGATGTGTGTCTATGATCTGCATTGTTTAAGCTCCAAAAGAAATTGGGCGACTGAAAATGCTTCAGCCGCCCAATTTGACCAATTGAATTGAAGTTGAATCGTGACCGGTGAAGTCTTACTTGCCACCCTGTTGTTTGGAAGCCGAATTGCGACGCCAGGCTCGCTGAGCCAGATCAGCCGCGTTCGGCATTTCGCTGATGCCTTTTTGCAGGATGGTGTCCCAATCGGCAATGCCCTGCTGAGCGCGATCGGTTCCGTAAGCGGCAGTCAGCACTTCATAACGAAGCTGCCGATGCAGCCATTTTGCGTTCTCTTCCACCGCCGAGGCAGTCAGACCATATTCCGGATTGTCCTGATAAAACTTAACCAGAAACGCCTTTTGCGCTTTCAGAACCTCGTCGCTGATGGCGAACTCAGTCGGTTTAAGTTTGTGGTCGTATTCCAAACCATTGACCTTCAGATTTGCCGCAATGGCAATCTGTCCGGCAACCAGATCACGCGCAAAGAGAAAGACTCCGTGACTTAAACGAACCTGCGCAGGAGTCATGTATTCTGTGCTTTCCAGTTTAACATCCGGCTCGATGCCTCCGCCGCCGTAAACCGTGCGACCAAGATCGGTCTGGCGCTCATCCGTGCGTTTTGGAACAGCCATTGTGTCGCCGGTTGCGCTGCGACGATAGTAATAATCGAACAGCGAACCGTTGGAGTAATCGCGCTGAATCAATCGCCCGCTTGGCGTGTAATAATGCGCGATGGTCAGAATCAAACCTCCACTGTTGACCAGCGGGAAGATTCTTTGCACCAAGCCTTTGCCAAAAGTTTGTTCGCCGATGATCAAACCGCGGTCGTGATCCTGAATCGCTCCGGCGACAATTTCCGAAGCCGAAGCAGTCTGCCGGTCAACCAGCACCACCAACGGAAAACTTTCCGAAGCGCCAATGCGGACAAAGTATTCTTCGTCAAATCCCAGACCGGTGCGGCCTTTCTGAGTCACAATCCTCTGGCCGCGTTGCAGCAATTGATCGCAGACACGGACTCCCTGATCCAGGTAACCTCCGCCATTGCCGCGCAAATCCAGGACAAAGCTTTCGGCTCCCTGTTCGCGCAAAGTGGCCATCGCCGCCGCCATCTCCCGGCTGGTTGTGGATTGGAAACCTGCAGTCATGCCGATATAACCAATGCCCGGTTTTGCCATGTAAACCACCGGGATTGACGGGCGAGGAATGCCGTCACGTGTGATCGTGGCTTTGATCGGATCGGCGACGCCCAACCGTTTCACTGAGACGGTTAATTGAGTGCCGCGCTCGCCCAACAACAACTGCCGAACTTTATCGGAACTCCAGGTAGAAGTGTCTTTGTCATCAACCGCGACAATCTGGTCGCCGTAACGCAAACCGGCACGCGAAGCTGGACTGCCTTTGAACGGCTCCAAAACGTAAGTCACCTTGTGGCGTGTGCCAATCAAAGCCCCTATACCAAAATACTGATTCTGCTGCTTCTCGTTGAATTCTTTGAAGGTTTTGGGATCGAAATAATCCGAGTGCGGATCCAGGGTTTTCAGCATTCCGCTGATCGCAGACTTGCTCAGCGTCTCTTCGTCAGGGTCAGCAAAATGGTATTTACTGACAATCTCTGCGGCTTTCCGATAATCATCGGAAATCCGACGTGCGGTTGCACCGTCTTGTGCCTGCACCAAGCTTGGCACAATTAAGGCTGCGCCAATTAACGTCGCCAACAGACCGGAGAGCGAAAATTTCTTAAGCAGTGTTTTCACTGATGACTCCTTTTAATATCCGTAAAACTTGTATCTCAAACCCGGATTGAGAGAGTAAAGCCATAGTAACCGCAGAAAACCTATAGTCAAGCATGGTGTTGGTTTCAAACAAGTTTCTTACGAGCGACAACAGCCACAAAAACCAACTTTCATTTGTTTGTTGAGTCATTTCCACTGAAGCAGATGCGCTTGCTCAAACTGGCGCCCACGACAGCGGCTGTTAATTGACTCACCTATCAGAATCGGCATAATTACGCTCGTCAGTAAGTGCGCCTCCTTTTAATGCCTGAACATTATGCAAAATGGCTAAAAAGCGAAAATTTGAATACGACGAAGAAGAGGATTTCGGAATAGCTCACCCTGTAACGACAAAGGGGGGAGCTAAGCCTGGAAGAAGGCGTGGCAAACTGAAGCTGATATTGATCCTGCTAGTACTTGGCGGATTGGTAATCACTCCGATTCTGGCCATCTATTACCAAAAATACTCGGCGATTATTGATAAGGGCCTGGCAGGAAAGATCTTCGAACGGTCGTCGGGGATTTATGCCGCCCCTTTGACTCTGCATGTCAATGGATCAACCAGGCAGTCTGACCTGATCCGGTACCTGCAAGACGTCGGTTACGTTCAACAACCAGCCAACGCAAATGATACACGCGGGCGATACATCCTTTCAGCCAACTCTGTCGAGATCACACCCAGTTCCGAAGCGACAATCAACAACATAAAAATGTTTCCGTCGCTGCGTGTGGATTTCGGTCCAACCGGAGTTCGTTCGATTACAGACCTGGACAAGCGGCAGAGCCTGACTGAAGCTCAGGTTGAGCCGGAAAAAATCTCTTCGACCATCAATCAGGAGCGTGAAAAGCGCAAAAACATAGAGTTCAAAGACCTGCCTACAAATCTGGTTGACGCCATCGTGTCCATCGAGGATCGCACTTTTTTCGACCACTCAGGCATTAGCTTGCGCGGCATTCTTCGCGCTTTCAGTCGCAATTACGAGGCAGGTGAAATCACTGAAGGCGGCAGCACGATCACTCAGCAACTTGTCAAAAGTTTCTTTCTGACGCCGGAGCGCACCTGGAAGCGAAAAATCTCTGAAGCTTACATGGCTCTGATCCTGGAACGTAAGCTGAACAAACAACAGATTTTAGCGTTGTACTGCAATCAAATTTATCTGGGGCAGCGCGGAGGTTTTTCAATCAACGGGTTTGGCGAGGCCGCGCGATCTTATTTCGGCAAGGATGTTTCGTACCTGACGCTGTCGGAATCGGCTTTGCTGGCAGGAATTATTCAAAGCCCGAATTTTTACTCGCCCTATTCCCACGAAAAACGCGCGCGTGATCGCAGGGCTACCGTGCTTGACCAGATGCTGGAGCAAGGCAAGATCACTCCTCAAGAAGCAGCCAACGCCAAGGCTCAGTCATTGGGTGTCATAGGCAAGGGTGGCACAGACGCCACTGATGCTCCGTATTTCGTGGACTACGTGATGCGACAGCTTGACGCCCAATACGGCGATGACAACCAATCGTTGCGCTCGATGAGGATTTACACCTCGGTTGACCTGGAATTACAGAGAGCGGCTTATGCGGCAGTGCAAAAAAACCTGCCGGAAATTGATCGTCAAGTCATGGCCAAACGCGGAACCACAGCCGGTTTACAAATTGCGTTGGTGGCGATGAACGCCAAAACGGGTGACATACTGGCCATGGTTGGAGGCCGCGATTATGCCAACAGCCAGCTCAATCGAGCTGCCGATGCCAAACGGCAACCTGGCTCGGTCTTCAAACCATTTGTTTACGCTGCCGGTTTGGGCGAGAGCGACGCCAGTCGGCGCATTACAGCCGCTTCAATGTTCCGCGACGAACCGCGCAGCTTTGAATACGACGGCAAGTATTACGCGCCGGATAACTTCCGGGACAGTTACGAGCTTCGGACGATGACCGCCCGCGAAGCTCTGGCCAAATCCAAAAACGTCATCACCGTGGCGATTGCAGAGCGCGTCGGTTTCACTCAAGTTGCTGCTTTGGCGGAGCGAGCCGGTTTGCAAAAAGTTCAAGCTCTTCCTTCGACCGCGCTCGGCGCTGCCGAGGCCACGCCGCTGCAAATGGCTTCGGCGTATACGGCTTTCGCCAATCAGGGAAAACGAGCCGCGCCGATTGCCATCAAGAAGCTGACCACCAAAGAAGGCACAGTTCTGCTTGAGAAACAGCCTGAAGTCAGCGACGTCATCAGTCCGCAGGTTTCCTACATCATGACTTCAATGTTGCAGGATGTACTGGCTTACGGAACAGGCACACGCGTCAAACAGGCAGGGATTCCCAGCCCAGTTGCAGGTAAAACCGGAACTTCGCGTGATGGATGGTTTGCGGGATATTCGCCGGGCCTGGTTTGCACAGTATGGATAGGTTTTGACGACAATTCGGATTTCGGAGTGACCGGTGGCACAACCGCCGCGCTGGTTTGGGCGGATTTTATGGCGCGCGCTCTGACTGTTCGCCCGGAACTCGGCGGTGAGTTTCAGATTCCTGTCTCAGGGTTGGTTACGCAATATGTCGCTCCAAATGGAGAAGCCGCAACTATTGACACTCCCGGCGCACGACAGGAAATTTTTCTGACCGGCACCCAAACGGGCGAAGCACAGGTTTTGGAACCTCCTCCAATGTCTGCCACTTCTACGGCTGCAATTTCCGGGGCACCGACAATTACTCAACCACCATACGCGCCAGCGACTTCCGTTCCATCAGGCCAGCCAACTCCATATCCTCCACCTCCGGGATACGGTGGGGCTTCGACGACCGGACGCACAGGTGCGGATGGAATGATCCCAACGGCTCCGGGAGCCAGCGGAAAAGTTTCTCTCGCCCAGCCTTCGCCAACTCCTGACAATCGTTCGATTCTTCGTCGTATGGGCGATTCCATAACGGCTGCCTTTTCAAGCAAGCCAGTCCCCGAAGTTCCTGCAACCGTTCCAGCAACTTCTCCTGCAAATACCCCAAAGAACTCCGGGGCAAGAGGAACAACTTCAACAGCGCGTTCGACGCCACCGCCAACCGTGACTCAGCAGCCGAAAACATCAGTAAAGCAAACCACGCAAGAACCGAAATTGCGCTATGCCAATGGAACAGTCGGCCCAACGCCCTGGCCTGCGCCAACCAACGGAAAAGCTCAAGTGGCTCAAGTGAAGGCCCCTGCAGCTAAACCGACCCCTGATTATCGGAATACCAGATTGCGCGTCGTGCCTACGCCTACGCCAGCGCCCAAAAAACCGGCGGTGGCCCCCAAGACAACCAAGCCACCGGCTAAGCAGTTGGCCAAGGCCAAAACTTCGCCCACGCCGAAAACGGCGGCCAAAAAAGAGCAACCGACGCCGACACCCGCGCCAAAACAGGAACAGACGGTTAGAAAGCAATTCAACATCGAAGTCTGTGCTGTTAGCGGCTTGATTCCGGTCAAAGGACTTTGCACAACCAGAATTCGCAAGTCATTCAACCTGGGCGAAGAACCAACCAGAACCTGCTCACCAGACAGACACAAAGGCAATTGAGGTTATCAAAAAAAACTGCGGCGCAATCCGGCTTGAATTATCAAATCGGATTGCGCCGCGGTTTTTCAGAATTGGCAGTCGCTACCTTTACTTCTTTTCAACGTCAGCTTTAGCCGGGCCAAGCGAACGGATGTGTTTGACCAAAGCCGCAACTTGAGCCGGTTTCAACGAATCTTTGAAACCGGGCATTATGCCTTTGCCCTCGTTGATGGCTTCGGTAACTGCTTTGTCGTCATTGGCAGTTTGCCATTTTTCACTGGTCAGATCGGGCGGTTCCAGACTTTCAATGCCTTTGCCGTCTGGGGCGTGGCATTTCTGGCAATACTGCTTCCACAGAGGAGCCGCGTCTATGCCCTTAGCTGAGCCTTTGCCAGCAACGGGTTTCGCTACTGTAGCTTTTTTTGCCGGAGCTTTTTTAGTCTGAGCCGAAACAGCCAGCGAAACCAACACAGCCACAGCCAGCAAAACTACTAAAATCGAAATTTGTCTTTTCATCGTCTTTATCGAACTCCTAAAAGAAAATGTGGTTTTGTCCAAAGAGGGTTCGGATCCAGTTCAATCCTAAATCCTGAAACCTATTCCGGCAAATCCTCCGCCTGAGGTTCAGGCAGGAAAAAGCTCAGCGCCAAGCCGATGGCGTAAATCACCGCCGCCACCGTTGCCGCAGCATAAGCCAGCCGAGTCGTCGGCGCTCCGGTGGGCATCAACTTGGTGACTTGAGTGGTCAACAGCGCCGCAGCCGTGCCAATCATTCTGCCGCCGATATTCGCCGCAAAGCTTTCACCAGTTCCGCGCAGATGCGTCGGATAAACTCGCGGCAAATAATTTCCCCAGAAACTCAACTGGGCAACGGTGAACAATCCGGCAAAAAAGATTCCCCATTTCAAAGCGTCAAGGTTATTGACCGCAGGATACAAAAAAACCAACGGCACAACGATCAAACCCGGAATCTGAAAAACTCGAATCAAAGACCGGCGGCTGATGATAATCAAAGCCAGCGCAGCCAAAATGAACCGCCCAACCAATCCTCCAATTTCCTGCCAGCTTTGAACGCTGGCGGCGGCGGTTGAAACAATTTTCTGTCGCCGGGCGACTTCAGCGGGATCAGGGCGCACCGGAGCTGAAGGCGCACTCACAGCAGGCGTTCCGGGTTGAGCCGGTGTCGCTGAAATAGAAGCCGATTGCGCCGGAGTATCGAACTTGACCAGCCCCGGAACAATTTGCGGAATTTGCTGAATCGCTCCGAAGGCGACGCCCAAGCTGCAAGCGAACATCAACGCGGTGACAATCGTCGTCCGCCGATAAGCAGGCTGGAACAGTTCGATGATGCTTGGCCGCTTCAAAGTGCCTGCGGCTTTTTTCTGCGCCCAAACCGGAGATTCAGGCAGGAAAGGCCGTATGACGATCAACGGAATCGCCGGAATCAATCCCGAAATCAAGAGGTAACGCCACGGTTCGTGCCCGCCGTGAATTGCCGGAAACGAACCACCCCATTTTGCAATCAGCAAAGCCATGCCGCTGACCATCACTCCGCCAAGCGATGAAAACGCCTGAGTGTAACCAAGCACTTTTTCGCGCTGTTTTGGATCGCTAAACAATTCGGCCAGCCAGGCCACAGCAGCGACGAACTCAACACAGACTCCGACAAACGTCGTGCAACGGAACAACAGCAACATCGGCAGCGAAGTCGCAAAGCCAGCGGCAAAAGCCGAAAATGCGTATAGCAAAATGCTCCACGTCAACACACGCCGCCGCCCCAGCCTGTCGGTCAAATATCCCCCCAACAGTCCGAAGATACCTCCGCAAACCGCCGGAACATAAAACAGCAAATCGCGCCATTGAGTGAATTCCGGAGTGCCGAATTTCAATCCACCCATGCCTTCCAGCGCCGGGCGAACAATCAAAGGAAGCATCAGCAATTCATAGGTGTCGAATGCGAAACCAATGACTGCGATAACGCATATCAGCCATTGAATGGGAGTCAGACGAAGCGGTTTGTCATTAGCCATAAAGTTTTAGCCTTCTTGTTTGCCTTCAATCGCGCACAACAGCACTCCGGCGGCAATGCCAAGCCTGCGATCCAGACGGCGCTGCGTGTCGAGCGAAAAATCCAGAGTTAATTTGGTCACGAACGGATTGAAATTCTGTTTGAACTCGGCGACCTGCGCGCCGCCAACCTGAACGTTATACGTTTGCGGAATCAGGTTGGTCACAAAGCGACGAAGAAAAGCCAGAAAAGCATTCTCTTCCTGAATGTTTCCGATTTCGTTGTCGTAAGCGTTCATCACAATCCATTCATCGCGGAACATTGATTTCCAACCTTTGCGTTTAAGCGCTCCAACCTTCTGCCCGGTCGTGCTGTCAACCACATCATAAGCCGCGGAAAAATCCATAATTGATCTAGCCCGAATCGAAACCAGTTCAGTGGTCATTGATTCGTCGGTGTAAAGCCGAATGTCTTCCTTCAATTTGAAAGCAGCCATTTTTGAAAACAAGACCACGTACCCCGACGGATCAAAGATTTCAAACTTGCCGCCCAGAACCGAAAGAATACGTTTGCGAATCTGATAGCTCTGATGGCTGAAGCGCTCTGAAGTCATGCTGTCTCCTTGAAGTTTTGGTTATCCCTTTCCGGTGTCCGCTGCTGAAGATTGCGGCGGCAGCGATTGGCGGTACTCTGCCAGTAATTCCTGCATGATGTCCGAAAAAGCCCAGTTCGGATCGAGTGCCGGATCAATCTGCATTCGCCGATCAAATTCCGCATAAGCTCGCGCCCTGGCCCAGGCAAAGAAACGCGCCAAGTCATAATCAATTTCGGGCATCCGCCGTGACCTCGTGTAAATGAAAATCTGATTGATTGTTGGTTTGTAAAGACGCGCGGATTCTCTAGCCTGGGCGTAAGGCTGTCAAGATTCGACCAGAAATCGCGCGCACATTAAATCTTCGTGCGGCAAGGCAACCGACACGCGACGTTTCGCAGCAAAGCGTCGGAAATCTCATACACAACGATCTGAAAACCGCCGACTCAACAGCACAGGCGCTAAGTCGGCTTGCTTTCATTTACGCCTCAAACACGATCCCCATTCGATGGGAGTTCAAGGAGTATTTGCTTGATCTTCAATGTCTTTATCCTGACTTTATTGGCTGAGTTCGCGGTCATCAGTGTCGCCCTGTTCAGGCTGGTTGCTGTTGCCGCCGATTTGCGCGTAGCCGTTGACGAAGTGCTTGGCAAGCTTTCCGAAACCGAAGTCGAGTTGCGCCAGGTGCGCCAGGACCTGGTCGAATCGAAATTGCCTAAAGCTCCCGTCCGCCGTGAACGCAAAACTTTGGAGCTGTGAATTCAAGCTTTGAGTCCGACGAACTTTAGTTTGTCGGAGTTTCTGTCAGCGAGCTTTTTTTGAGAAGACCAACGACAAACTCAAGCTTGTCGGACTCGCCTGCAAGCCATTGCTTGACGGGCGAAGACCGATTTGCGAACCTCGTCCGCACCCACAGGAAATAACCTATCAACCTGGAGTCACTATGCTTAAAGATTCAATTGTCGGCAGAAGACGCTTCTTCGTTTCGTTGACTGCATCAGTCGCAGTATTTGCCGGACGAACAACTTTGACTTTCGCTCAGTTCGGCGGCCTGAGCGATTCCAAAATCATCGCCGGACTGAAAGAAGCTCTACAAATCGGAACCGGCAACGCCATCAATTTGACCGGGCGGCTGGACGGATTTTTCAAGAATGCCGCGATTAAGATTTTGCTGCCGAAGCAATTGAACACTGTCGGCAAGGGCTTGCGCGCCATTGGCCAGGGTCAGATGGTTGACGAATTTGTTATGAGCATGAACCGAGCCGCTGAGAAAGCCGCGCCCGAAGCTCGCAAAATCTTCGTGGACGCCGTCAAACAAATGACTTTCGACGACGCGCGGAAAATCCTGTTCGGAAACGACACTGCCGCGACGGAATACTTCAAAGGCAAGACTTCAGACAAAATCACCACGGCGTTTCGTCCTATCATCGAAAGATCAATGGACGATGTTGGCGCAACTCGCCAGTACAAAGACCTCATCGCCCGATTCAAGAACGTTCCCTTCGCCAAAAATCAATCTCTGGACATTGATTCTTATGTGGTAGACAAGGCGTTAGACGGTTTGTTTTACATGGTCGGTGAAGAGGAGAAGAAGATTCGCAAAGACCCGCTGGCTCGCGTCACCAGCATCCTGAAAGACGTGTTCGGCGGCAAGAAGCGTTAAGCCCAACTATCGAGCAATTAAATCCTCAGCCGAATAACTCGTCAGAAAATTCAGCTATACAGCTTGTCTAAAATTCGGAAGCCCAACAACCAATGCTTGAAAAATAGGGGGGAAGCCTCAAGCTTTAGAACCTACTTCAATCACCATCCCAGCCTTCCGCAATCGTTCAGCCAAAATATCGCCGAGGCCGGTTGCTGGAGTCAGAATGCCTCCGCGTTGATGCCCGCCGGGAAGTTGTTCCGAATTCAAAGCCAGGCACAGCGCCGATTCACACAAAAATTTTACCGTAGCCCGATTGCCAGGATCGCCTTGATCTCGAATCAGGCCTTTGACTTTACGCCCGTCGCTAGCAATACCTACCAGATCGCAGCGGAACCATCCTTCGTTCATGGTTCGCTCCGAAGGGCCATCGCCGGGTTTCGGCAATATAGCCTTCATAAACTGGCGAAGCGGAGATTGCAGGGTTGCATTGAACAGGGCTGTTCCGGCTGTCATTCCGGCTGCTTGAACCCCGCCCAGCGGTCCGCTGAACTTCATGTATTCCTGGTAACGAAAATCCTCTCCGTAAGGTGTTTGCCACTGTCCGTACAGAGCGTTGCTGCGGCGGACTACGCGAGTGTTGATCTGTCCCATGAAAAACGGCCCTGCCCAGGCGGCAATGTCTGCGTCGTACACAGGAAATTGCGGGTCCTGGTTTCTGGAAATTTCCTGGCTGGAATGTTCGGCGTCGGGATTCAGCAGAAAAACATCTTTCGCTCTTTCGGCTTGCCCGGCTTCGATCAAATTGAACACAGTGGCCATAGTTCCGCCGTTCAAACCGCCGCTGACCTGAAAGTAAGCTTTGACTTCCCTGCACTGCGCGCCGAGTTGCTGCTGTATGTGCTGAGCCACCAGATAAGCTCCCAAATCCGAAGGCACTGAATCGAATCCACAGAAAGGAATTATGCGCGTTCCGTCGGCGGCGGCTTGATCGTGGTAACGAGTGATGAGGTCTTTCACCCAAGTGGTTTCGCCCGTGATGTCTACGTAATGAGTTTTCAGCCGAACGCAGGCATCAACAATCGAAGTCCCATAAATCGCATAAGGCCCTGCGGTCGTCAGCATCACTCGCGTCCGGGAAACTATTGCATCAACGGCTGCTTGATCGTTGCTGTCGGCAACCAACACATCAATGTCCTTGACGGAATTGCCAACCTCAGATTTCACGGCTTCCAGCTTCTGACGGTTGCGACCGGCAATCGCCCAGCGCAATTCGCCGGGACGCAAATGTTTGGCGAAGTATTCGACAGTCTGTTTGCCTGTGAAGCCGCTGGCTCCGTAAAGCACGACATCGTAATCACGATTTTGCATGCGTAAGACCTTTTGTGGAAAGAGAGAAGAATTAAGACCGCAAGTCAGCAACCGCTTATAGCTCAACAAGCGAAACTACATCGAAACTGTCTTTTCCATTAATACGGTAAATGTAAAAGTCGGAATCAAGCGTGAAGATTTTTCTGAGGCCGGTTATTTCGGCAAGCACGACCAGCGACCCATCGGCAAAGAGTGTCTTTATATCGCCGCATCAAATCACGAACGCGGCTCAGTTCACCGTCATTGGGAATGTGAAG
>JBGAPB010000174.1:0-15132 GCA_044221525.1 Blastocatellia bacterium
TCGCGCGGACGCACATACGATGCGTTCAGTGGAGGAGCGGTCGCTTCGCACAACTATCAGTTCGGCGCCAGTGGCTTCAACGAATTGAAGTTGCAGTTCAGTCACACGCGCTCGGCCTTTGTTCCCAACGATCAGAACGGCCCGGAATTCAACATTGAAGGTTTCGGAAATTTTGGCCGCGATATTTTCCTGCCTTCTGAAACCATCGAACGGCATTACGACATTTACGATAATTTCACCAAAATCGCCGGTAACCACACGTTGAAAGTCGGCGGTTCGATCTTCTTTCACGACATATCAACTAACAGCGAAACCTTCTTTGGAGGCCGCTTCAATTTTGGCGCGGCGTTTCCGTTGTCCACAGTTTTGGCTCTCGACCCGCGCGTAGGCCCAACTGTCGTCGGCCAGTTGACCGCGTTCTTGCAGGCCAATCAACCGAGCTTGTTGCCTACGTTGGGTGCGCCGATCAACGCGCTGCAATCCTTCAATTTAGGATTGCCGACGGTTTACCAACAAGGATTCGGTGACGCTGCGGCAACCGGTTGGTCGAATCGTTACGGGATGTATGTGCAGGACTCCTGGAAAGTGGCGCCGAATTTTACGCTCAATCTGGGTTTGCGGTACGCCATTCACGACGAACCGTTTTTCATTCCAACTTACAAACGCGACTGGCAACCGCGCGCCAGCTTTTCGTGGGATCCGGGCAAAAACGGCAAGACGGTGATTCGCGGCGGAGCAGGCATTTTCGTCGGTTTCCTGAACAATGCCGTCGCCAACGTGACGCGCGAATTGGGAGGATTTGACGACCCAACCAGCATCTTCATTGTGCTGGCAACGCCGACCACAAATGCTTTTGGATTGCCGCGCTCGTTCGATATGTATGCCGGATTGGCGCAACTGACCAACAACTTTTCGCGCCCGATCACGTTGAACGACGTCCGCCAGATTTTGCCGCCTGCTTCGGCGTTGGCTCCAGGAGTCACAGGACGCCCGATCACACCAGGGCCAGGAACTCCGCTGGAAGTTCGTTTTCGACAGGCTTCAGGCTATCGCAACCCCGTCAGCTATCAATCCAGTTTGGGCATTCAGCGCGATCTGGGCGGCGGATTTTCGCTGGATGCCGGATACTTGTTCGTGCGCGGTTTGCACATCACGCGCAACCGCGACATCAACCAGTTCAAAGCGACCGGCCCGGTCAGTCCGTTCAATCCGAACGGAGTGCCGAGTTTCATTCGTTTTCCGACGGCAGCTCAGGCGCAGGCGGGGCTGACCAGCGATTTCCTGAACCCGTTGCGGTTGCAAGACAACGTGTATGAAACGACGGCAAATTCGTTTTATCACGCGATGACATTGCAGGTGCAAAAACGATTCGCCAACAATTTCAGCCTTAACGCGCATTACACGCTGTCGAAAGCGATTGACGAAGTGACCGATTTCAACAGCGATTTTTCGGCGCAAAACCCGCTGAACATTCGCCAGGATCGTTCTTTGTCAGCGTTTGACCAGAGGCATCGTTTTGTTGCCAGCGCTGTGATTCAAAGCTGGTGGTCGAATCCGGTGGCGAAAGACTGGTCGCTGGCTCCGATCTTCGTTGCTCAAAGCGGACGCCCGTTCAACCTGCTGCTTGGTTTTGATGCCAATGCCGATGGAAGATCGCAAAGTGACCGCCCAGGGCAGGCAGGACGCAACACCGGTCGTGGCGAAGCGTTTTACAGCTTTGATTTGCGACTGGCGCGCCGGTTCCTGGTCAAAGAATCGCGCTTCCTGGAATTCACCTTTGAAGCATTCAACCTGTTCAATCGCGTCAATTTCCTGGGCATCAACAACGCCATCGGCGGAGCCTGTGTGGATGGCGGCGGATTGCCAACGCCTTGCACCACCGGTTCGACGCCGCTGACCAATTTCAACCTGCGCGGTAGGGAAGACAGATTGCCGACTCAACCGCTCGGATTCACTTCGGCGGCTGATGCTCGCCAGTTGCAACTTGGCGTTCGGTTCAACTGGTAAGGCCTAAAATAGCCGTTTCAAAACCACGTGCTAAAAACGCCGGAGTTGCCAAAGACGATTTGGCAACTCCGGCGTTTTGCTGTTTTGTCGGCTTGCGGCAAATGTGCGATGATTCGGCCTCATTCCAATGCAGTAATTTCATCAACAATTCGGTTTATGAATAGAGCGACCTGCTCGCTCTCATTACCTGAAGGAGGCAAAAGCTTATGAACTCAAGGCGAATCATCGCCGTGTCTTTGCTGACTCTGTTTGTTGCGGTCAGCGTCGCTTGCGGAGGCAAAAAAGAAGAAACGGCTGCTCCGGCGGCTGGCCCAACCTGGAAGCCAACCGGCAACGAAGGCAATGTCACCGGGACAATTGCCTTTGCCGGAGCCGCGCCCGCTCCGCGCAAACTGGATACATCAAACGATGCCGCTTGCGGTGAGGCTATGGCCAACGACATTCTGGTGGCCGACGGTAAGTTGCAAAACGTGTTCGTGTACGTGAAAAGCGGATTGCCCGCCGACGCCAACTTTGAAGTTCCGACCGCCGAAGTGGAACTGGATCAAAAGGGGTGCCTTTACGTTCCGCGAGTTTTGGGTATTCAAGCCGGTCAACCGCTGAAAGTCGTCAATTCCGATCAAACCAATCACAACATTCATCCCGTTCCAAAGACCAACCGCGAATGGAACGAATCGCAGTTGAAAGGACAGGCTCCAATCGTCAAGAAGTTCGCAAAGCCTGAAGTTATGATTCCAGTGAAGTGCAACATGCATTCGTGGATGCTGGCTCACATCGCCGTGATGTCGCATCCGTTTTTTGCAGTCAGTGGAGCCGACGGATCGTTTTCGATCAAAGGTTTGCCGCCTGGTGAATACGAACTCGAAGCCTGGCATGAAAAATTCGGCGCGAAGACTCTGAAAGTCACGGTTGCAGCGAAGGCTGATGCCAAAGCCGATTTTTCCTTCGACGCGGCGAAGGCTTACAACGCCACCTCGCTGAAGGTTCAACCAGCGCTGGTGCTGCCTTAAATGATGAAATAGGAAGGATGAATGATGAATAGTCTCGCGCTGATTCATCATTCATCCTTCAGCATTCCTGCTTCCGATTATGGGACGTTTTCTCGCAATCATAATTTGGCTGATTACTGCTGGTACGGTCGCGTTTTTCGCGTGGTCGAAAACCAAGCCCGGCTGGTGGTTTCCTGAAGCCATCTCGGCTCATGCCGCAGCGATGGACAGCCAGTTCAATTTGACCTGGGCGGTCGTTGGTCTGGCATTTTTCGGCGCTCAGGTTGCACTGGGTTACGCAGTCTGGCGGTTCCGCGCAAAAGGCAACGAACGCGCCAGTTACACCGAAGGCAATACGCGAATCGAAATCATTCTGGTTGCTGTTACCGGAATCGTATTCATGGCATTGGCTATCACCGGCCAGCGGGTCTGGGCGAATCTGCATTTGAATCAGGCTCCTGCCGACGCGGTTCAAATCGAAGTCACTGGCCAGCAATTCAACTGGTACTTTCGTCATCCCGGAGCCGATGGCCGTTTCGGCTCAACCAGTCCGAAGCTTTATGACGACAACGACAACTCTGCCGGAGCGCGTCCTGGCCCTCTGGGAATTGATCCGAAAGACCCTTCAGGCAAAGACGACATTTTTGGCCAGACTCTGGTTATTCCAGTCAATCGCCCGATCAATTTGACTCTGCGAGCCAAAGATGTGACGCATGATTTTTTTGTCCCGGCTTTGCGGTTGAAGCAGGACGCTGTGCCGGGGTTGAAGATCAATCTGCACTTCACGGCAACAAAAGAAGGCCGGTATGAAGTCGCCTGCGCCGAACTTTGCGGCCAGCTTCACCACCAGATGCGCGCTTACATGCGAGTCGTTTCGCAAGCCGAGTTTGAAAAATGGTTGAGCGAAAATGCTCCGAAATAGTTCAAACGATGTAGCTCAAGAAAAGCTATGACTGAACAAATTCAAACATCACACGCCGCTCCTAAAGGCTTCATTCGTAAATACATTTTCAGCACCGATCACAAAGTCATCGGCATTCAGTATTTCTTTCTGGCTTTGACTGCGGCTTTGGTCGGATTGGTCATGTCGCTGTTGATTCGATTGCGGCTGGCCTGGCCGACGAATCGCTGGCCTATGCTGGAAGCGATTTTCCCGGAAGGCTTCAAGGACGGATTGATGCAGCCGGAGTTTTATCTGGCGATGGTGACGATGCATGGCACGATCATGGTTTTCATGGTTTTGACTACGGCTCCGCAATCGGGGTTTGGCAATTACTTTTTGCCGATTCAGATCGGAGCGCGCGACATGGCTTTTCCCGTGTTGAACGCGCTGTCGTTTTGGCTGACCTTTTTGAGCTTCGCGGTTTTGATTGCTGCGTTGTTCGTCGTTGGCGGAGCGCCGCTGGGAGGTTGGACGTTTTATCCAACGCTGAGCGCGATACCTTCTGCCGGGCCTGGGCAGCAACTCGGCGCCGATTTGTGGATCGTCAGCATCGCGCTGTTTTGCGTGGCTTCGTTGCTTGGGGCGCTGAATTTCATCACCACGACTTTGAACATGCGAACCAGAGGCATGACGTTGATGCGAATGCCGCTGACTTGCTGGGGATGGTTTACGACTGCGGTCATTGCGCTGCTGGCCTTTCCGGTTTTGCTGGCGGCGGGGATTTTGCTGTTGCTGGATCGCAATGCCGGAACAGGGTTTTTCATTCCGTCGGGGTTGTCGGTTTCCGGCCAACTGGTTCCCAACGGAGGCGGTTCGACGATTTTGTGGCAACACCTGTTTTGGTTTTTCGGCCATCCCGAAGTTTACATAGCCATCTTGCCGGGGATGGGAGTGATCTCGCACATTCTGGCGACGTTTTCGCGCAAACCTGTTTTCGGCCACAAGGCGATGGTTATCGCTTTGTTTTCCATCGGTCTGTTGGGATTTTTCGTCTGGGGACATCACATGTTCATCAGCGGCATGAACCCATCGGTGGCGATTGCGTTTTCGGTGCTGACGTTGGTCATCGGAGTTCCATCGGCGCTGAAGACTTTTAACTGGCTGGGAACTCTGTGGGGCGGGCGGATTCGCTTCACGACGCCGATGTTGTTTGCCATCGGATTCGTTTCGTTGTTCGTCGCCGGTGGCGTGACAGGTTTGGTGCTTGGTCAAACGGCGCTGGACATAGTTTTCCACGACACGCACTTCGTCACAGGCCACTTCCATTTGATTATGGGTGTTGCCGCCATTTTCGGAATCTTTGCGGCGACGTATTACTGGTTCCCGAAAATGTTCGCGCGGATGATGAATGAGACGCTTGGCAAGGCACATTTCTGGCTGACCTTTGTCGGCGTTTACGCGATCTTTATTCCGTTTCACGTGCTGGGAATTGCCGGTCATCCGCGAAGGTATGCTGATTCAACCGGCTATGAATTCTTGCGCGCGTTGGATCCGCTTCATGTTTTCATAACCATCGCGGCGTTTGCGACGGCGGCGGCTCAACTGATTTTCCTGGTCAACTTTTTCTGGAGCCTGTTCAAAGGCAAACGCGCCAGCGAAAACCCCTGGGAAGCGACGACTTTGGAATGGTCAACGCCTACGCCAGTGCCGCATGAAAACTTTGGCGAACAATTGCCGGTCGTACATCGCGGGCCTTATGAGTATTCAGTGCCGGGAGCTGAAAAAGATTTTCTGATGCAAAGTGAGCCTGACGGCTCTTGATTTGAATTGGAGGAAAATATGCAATCTCTTTTTACTGCCGTAATTCACCGTGAAGAAAATCTGTATGTTGCTGAATGTCCTGAAGTTAGTACGGTTAGCCAGGGTGAATCCATTGAAGAAGCAATTGCCAACTTGAAAGAAGCTACAGAACTTTATCTTGAAGAATTTGGTGCTGCCAAGACCTCTCACCCAATCCTGACTACATTTGAGGCCAGCTATGCCTGAGCTACCGCGTGTTTCAGGTGACGAAGTAGTTTCAGCTTTGAAAAGGCTGGGATTTGTCCGCGTTCGTCAACGCGGCAGCCATGTCGTACTTAAGCAGTGACTCCTGATGGCACAATTGGCTGCGTTGTTCCGATGCACAAAGAATTGGCCGAAGGAACGTTGCGCGGAATCCTGAAACAAGCCCACGTTAGCCCGGAAGAATTCAAAGACAATTTGTAAGTTGAGCACAAAGTCATGCCTGCAACTTTAACCACAACCAAACACGATGAACCGTCATTCGGTGACGGCGGCAGAGGCTTCGACGATTTGCCGGATTACGGCGGCGGAGATAATCGCCCGCCTGATCCTGAACGATTACCTCCGCCAGAGGGGTATCGCATAGGCGTCTTGCTGGTGTTGGCCAGCGTGACGATGTTGTTTGCCGCTTTGGCCAGCGCCTATGTCTTCAACAGCGCCCAGCGGATGCCGATTGTTATGCCGAAAGTTTTTTGGCTCAGCACGGCGATAATTTTGGCCAGCAGTGTGACTTTTGAAATCGCTCGCCGGGTACTGAAGCGAAGAAATGAAAACAAGTTCAGGTTATGGATTGGCGTGACGACTTTGCTCGGCGTCATTTTTCTGGTTTTGCAGTTGGTCGGCTGGAGCAAGTTGAAAGCCAGCGGTTTTTACCTCAACAAAAATCTGCACAGCACTTATTCCTATTTGTTTACGGGTTTGCACGGAATCCATTTGATCGGCGGATTGGCGGCGCTGGCGTTTGTGACTTTGCGAAACCAGGCGAAGTGGACGACCGTTCGCCGCCGCGTGGCCGTGGATGTGACGGCTATGTACTGGCATTTTCTTGATGGGTTGTGGGTTTTACTTTTTTTGATGCTCTTCTTTTGGAAATGAACCAAACACTGACTACAAATTGGAGCGGCGGAGTTTCGCCATTTGGCATTGGCCACAAAAAGCTGGGGATGTGGCTGTTCATCCTTTCCGACTCGCTGACTTTTGGCGCGCTATTGATGTGTTACGGCTACGTCCGTCTGGCCAGCGAAGCCTGGGCAAAGCCATTCACCTTTTCGCCCAGCATCATCTTTTCGACGGTCATGACTTTTTGCCTGCTGACCAGCAGCTTGACCATGGTCATGGCTGTTGCGGCTTCGGCCAGTGGCGAACGGGCGCGCATGGTCAAATGGATTATGGCTACGATGGTGGCAGGTTTGGCCTTTGTCGTGTTGCACCTGATCGAATGGCAGCATTTGATTGCCGAAGGGCTGCGGCCATTCAGCGTTCCAGCCGAATGGGGGGCAAACCTTTCTCCGATGTTCGGAGCGACATTCTTCACCATCACCGGATTGCACATGCTGCACGTGTTTTCCGGAGTGATTTATCTGGGAGTGACGGCGGCTCGGAAACGCGCCACTCATGAAGACGTGGAAATCAGCGGCTTGTACTGGCACTTTGTTGATCTGGTTTGGATGTTTGTCTTCCCGCTGATTTATCTGCTTTCAATCAAATACTGAATGTCCGGCTGAAGCTTGTCGGACGTCGCTGAATACCGAAGATGGAAAACGTGACGACGCGAACTTATTCAATTGTCTGGCTGTGGTTGATTGTTCTGACCGCTGTCGAAGTCTTTCTGGGCTACATCCACGTGCCGCTGACAATGATGCTGGTCAGCGTGATAGGGCTTTCAATCGTTAAGGCCGTTTTGATTATGGCTTACTTCATGCACCTGAAGTTCGAGCGGCTCAGCCTGATTTTGACCATCGTGCCTGCGATGGTTGTGTGCATTCTGCTGTTTTTGGTTTTCTTTGCCGACGGCTCACGCGCTTTCAGCCTGAAGGCTTTCCGGTGATTTGGGAACGCACGCGAAGGCGCGTGCGTTCCCAAAAGGTCAATTCCCAATGTTGATTTGCGCGAAGTTTGAAACGAATCCTGCCGCTGAAACCACAATTGCCACCGTTCCCACACCTCGCAACGTTTCCGGCAAACGGACGTTGATCTGGTCTACTCCGGGCAAACTCGGATGTGCGCCGGAATAAGTAACCTGGCAAAGTTGTCCTCCTACTCTGACTTCCAAACCTGGCTGATTTCTCAAACCGGTTCCATACAAAACCAGGTAATTCGGCTGGCCATTGTTGGTGACGCTGACCGGCACATAGGTTCCGTTGGCGCCGTAAATGCGCTGGTAATTTCTGCCGTCAGCAGTCACTTGCGCCGCTGCGACTCCGCTGCCGTTGCTGGTCGCGGTGAAGACCGCCGGGTTCGGGCCTGTCAAAGCGCTGCCTTCGGTTCGCTCGCCGCTTGAGCCGAGAATGACAATGCTGACTGCCCCGGCATTGACCTGCGGCATCAGAAAATTGATCTGTCCTGGCGAAACGTAAAACAACTCAACCGGAGCGTCATTGACCAGAACCTGAGTGCCGGAAAGATTGGTCGGCAATGGCAAACTGCCAGCCGCAGCCGTTGCTGAAGTTAATGATTGCCCCTGAGCCGCAAAGATCGTTGCGACGGAGTTCGGTGCAACCGGCGAATTGAACGAAGCCGAGTTGACCAGATTCAACAAACTGCCTCCACCCGTGCACATATCACAAGGTTTGGTGTGTGGTGGATTGCTGGTCGTCACAACCTGGCAAGTCGCGCCGGATTTCATGACCTGTTTGATTGTGTACGTTGCCCCGAAGCTGCAGCCAACAGGTTCTGAAAAAGAAATAGCGCTGCCGGGCGTTTCACCTACTTTGGTTCCTCCGCGATAAATTTCGTAACGATCAATCAGCGAAATCGGGTCGCGGTTCAGCCAGCGTAAGTTGATGTTGGAACACGACGACGGATAACCCTGAAACAGCGGTGGAGTGCAGGTGGATTGCGCAGTCACTGGTTCAAGCAACGAACTTGACTGAACGGGAAACAGGAATAGCAGAAACACAAACGACACTGGAAAAGACAGGATTGCCTTTGTTTTGGACATACTTCCTCCGTGCCGCCACGGCTGAAGACGATTGCGGGCACTGACATCGGGCACACTTCAGCCTTCACCGCCGGGCAGCGAAAAATAAGCTAAATCAGAAGAATCAAGATTGAGACAATCTTTCTCGACAGGATGAACATGATTTCCAGCAGGATTTACAGGGTTATCAATGGTCGTCGTGTTCCAACCAGGTTTGAATCCTGCTCATCCTGAGAAAAATCCTGTCTATCCTGTCTCAAAGTTTTCTGTTTTGATTTAGAGACCTGGATTGACAAGCAAAGGGCGAAAGAACAAGTAGGATGCTGGAAGGGGAAGTTGGTCGGGGCTGGAGTTTCGTGGGCAAGTGAAACTCCCGGTGAGTCTGCAATGTGAACAGCCCGCGCAGTTTAATGTTCTGGCGCGGTTGATTCAATTGGAAAAGATTACACGGTTAGCCGACGCAGATATTCGGGCTTAATTGGGGTAAATGGCAATTTTTACATGCCGATGCTAGCCTTCGTGCTCGCTGACAGAACACTGCAAAATGCTTTCGAACCATGATTAATTATTCAATCGTAGTCCCTTTCCACAACGAAGAAGAAAATCTGCCGGAGCTTTATCGTCGTCTGACGCTGGTGATGGAGCGACTAGATGACGATTACGAGCTCGTTTTCGTTGACGACGCAGCACAGACCGGACTCATCAAATACTACGCGACATTTGCCAACTCGATCCGCGAGTCGTCGGCGTTCGATTACGCCGAAACTTCGGGCAGACTCCGGCGCTGGTTGCGGGGTTTGACCGGGCAATTGGCGAAGTTGTCATCGCAATGGACGGCGATCTGCAACATGAGCCTGAAATCGACATTCCGCGCTTTGTTGAAAAACTGTCTGAAGGTTTCGATATTGTCAGCGGTTGGCGGCAGAACCGGCAGGATGGGTTTTTGCGGACTTTTCCTTCGCGCATAGCTAACAAGATGATGGCCAAAGCTTCAGGAGTGGAGATCCATGATTTCGGCACAACTTTCAAAGCTTACCGCCGCGAAGTTCTTGAGCGCATTCCGATTTACGGTCAAATGCACAGATTCATTCCGGCAATGGCCAGCATCGAAGGCGCGGTAATCGCCGAAGTCCCAATCGAAGACAAGCCGCGAGTTTTGCGGGCTCTTCGCATTACGGAATCTCGCGGACTTTTCGAGTGATGTCTGACATTCTGACAATTCGCTTCATCGTCTGTTACCTGTCGCGCCCCTTGCATTTTTCGGCAGCATAGGGGCGATCGAGGATTTCAATTTCTGGATTGCTGGCCGGGTGGTTGCTGTTCAAAAAACTGTTTCTGCGGCGTGAAGCCGTATTCATCGAAAACGGCCCAATGCTGATTTTTGCAGCAGTGACTTTTTTGGGTGGGGTTGCAGTTTTTGGGCTTTGGCCTGCTTGAGATTTGTTGGCCAGGCTTTACCACGCGCCTGAACGCAGAGACATTTACAACGTGGCGAAAGTTTATCGAAGCGAACTGCTGAAAGAATTTGATCAGGAGCGCGTATAAGCTTTTAGCTGAACTGATGTCCATTTTTTTAGAACTGCCTTTGTCTTTGGCAAGAAAAAGATTGCAGTTGTATGCGGCAGCTTTCTCAATAGGCGATTGCTTCTTCCGATCCTCGAACATAAAACACATTGTCGAGCGCATCGCCTGATGTGCCTGTGTCGGTCAGCACAGCAACGCTCAACACGCCTTGCACAGGCCAACCTGTTCGCGGGTCGAAAATATGCGAATACCGTTTGCCGCCCAGATCGAAAAACTTTTCATAGCTGCCCGAAACCGAAAGCGCGCGGTCTTTCAGCCAGACGGTCATCGCGGTTTTCTGTGAACTGACCGGATCGCGTAGCTTTACTTCCCAGCCGTTTTCGCCCGGCGGAGTGCCTAATCCATAAATCGTGCTGCCACAGGCGCTGACCAAAGCGCGAGTGATTCCGTTCCGTTTCAAAACCTCAACGGCTTTATCCACGGCGTATCCTTTGGCGATTCCGCCAAGATCAAGTTCGACGCCAGCGCGAGCAAAACGAATCGTCCGTTCCTGATTTTCGAGAATCACATTTTGCCAGCCGACTTTGCTGCGAGCTTCGGCCAGTTCCGCGGCCTTCGGCATCCGGCCTTCGCCCCGAAAGAAGCCCCAGGCTTTCATCAAAGGCCCGACGGTTATGTCGAAAGCTCCATCCGATTCACGGCTGTAACGCAAACATTCGGCGATGAAATCGAAAAGCTCCGGGTCAACTTTGACGGCTTCGGGGTAGGCTTTGCGATTGAGTTGGGAGAGCGGGCTTTCGGGTTTGTAATGGCTCATCAACCGGTCAATGCGATCAACTTCGTCAAAGGCTGCAGTGACGGCGGCGGCGAGTTTCTGTTTCGTCTTCGCCGCAACGACAATCGAATATGCGCAAGCCATCGAAATGCGGCTGTCTTCGTAGCGGGTTTCACCACCAGCTAATGTCTTGTGTCCTTTCGAGACAAAATTGAACTCGCTAATTAAACAACAACCACGGCCATTTCAAATTTTTCGACGCGAGCGCCCCAGGTCTGCTCCCAGTTGGCGACTTGTTCGGCGGTCAGCACAGCAGGTTTTTCGCCTATGGTGATTCCTTCCAGGGGTTGCTTAGTGACGATGACGGTCAGGCTTTCGCTTCGCACATCGGCTCGGCGAGGCTTCATGGTGAAAAAGTTCGGACGGTCATCCTGCCCCGGCAATTCGACGATGTACCCCGCCGCAACACGATTATCTCCGCCACGAGTGCGCGCGGTCGGAAAAATCAATTCCGGCTCACCCATAGAACCGTCGGCATATTGTTCGCGGTCAACGATGTACAAATACCCATCTTGTGGGGCTTCAAAACTGAGCCGTATGCGGTCGTTCTGGCGCATGGGAGTGTCAGCGGAAATTCGCTCCGGCGTCCATTCAACGGCGTCATCACCTTGCTGGACGATCATACGCACAGAATCAGCGGATTTCGCCGGACGCAATCGCCACACGGTCAAACCGACCTGAGCGAATTCTCCATCCGATTTCGGCGAAGCCGATTTCGAAGATTTGCTGACGTACCTGGCTTTTCTGGCCTGTGAGTTCGATTTGCCACCGGGACGAGCTTTCAGGAATTCTTCGGCCACGATGCCACGATCCGTGTCTGGTTCTGGCATGACCTTGGATTTGGTTTGAGCAAACGCATGCACTGAAGCCATCAGACAGCACGAAATAGCCAACAGACAAATACGACTTTTCATAAGTTTTCTCCTTGTTGCTGGTTAAACCGTAAATCAAAACCCGGCTCCCTCAAACCTGACAGAATAATTTCACAACTACTTCCACTCGCCTTGCAGCACAAACGCCGCCCAGTAATACGGCGCAGCCCATTGTTTCTGTCGCCACATTTCGACTTGCGCACTGCGCAAAGCTGCTGCGGGGCTTTGTCCTTCTTTCAACATCTTCTGGTAAAAGCGCGGCATCAACTCCGAAGTGGCTCGGTCGTTGACGTTCCACAAACTGACGACGACGCGGGCAGCTCCGGCGTACATAAATCCGCGCGTCAATCCAACCAGCCCTTCGCCTTTGTATTCCTTGCCCAAGCCTGTTTGGCAGGCGCTCAGCACCACCAATTCCGCTGGCAGGTTCAAATTGTAGATTTCGTGGACGCGCAGAAAACCGTCTTGCGATTTGCCTTGTTCATCTACCAGCGACAGCACCAACGCCGACATGCCCTCGCGTTCCGCATCGAGCAAACCGTGAGTGGCGAAATGCAGGTAACGATACTGACCAATCTCAGAGCCAGTGGCAAGCGCGCGATTGGCTGTGAAATCAAAGGCTTTCAGATTGGCCGAGTTCGGAATGGTGGCCAGAATCCTGTCGGCTTCCTGTCTGGTGAACGGCAAACGTGGGATCAACAATTTACTGCCGCCAATTCCGCCGCTGGCAGCTTTCGCGTCTTCGTGAACGATCATGCGCCCGGCTGCAACAGTGTCTGGCGCTTCAGCTTTTGGCGCTGCTTTGCTGTCCGATTTGGAATCGGCTGGAGCGGTTTTGGATTTGCGGCGCTCGTCGTCACTGGCAAAGACCGGATCGGCGAAAATAGCCAGCATCTTAGGCGCGGGCTGGCGTCCGGCCAGTTCTTTGCGCATTACAGCCAAAGTCGAAGCCGAAGGCAGAGTGATGATTTCGTGGCTCACTACTAAAGGAGACAGAGGGATAGAGAGACGGAGAGACGGAGAGACGGGAGTCGCGTCTTTTCTCTCAATCCCGCCTTCCCTCGCTCTCTCCTTCCCTCTCTCAGGTTCTGGCAACATCGCGAAAGGTACGTACTGCAAGGGACCATCCGGCACGATCAGCAATCGGCGGTTGGCCAGCTTGTCGGCGGCTGGAGCCAAAATCATATCGCTCAATTGTTTGGCGGCTGCGGGCAGAGCGGCGTCTGCTTCGGCAATGCGCCGGGTGCGTTGCTGAGCGGTTTCAGTGCGTGGGCGGAGGCTGCGCGCTGTCAACAACTCAGTGACCCGCACCGTCGCTTTCTGGATCAATTCGCGTTTCGGCAGTTCGTAACTGGTGATCGAATCGGTGGTCACTGCCCACAAATAACTTCGCTCATCGCCCAGCGCGTATTCCAGCAGCAAAACGTCCGGCCCAAGCACCTGTTGCTGAATCTCTTCCAGTTTCAGTGGCTGCGGTTGCGTGATGGCGGCATAACGCGGGCTGGCTTTGCGAATTGTCGTCCGCACTTGATCGTAATCGGTTTCCAGTTGGCCGATCTCTTTCTTCAACGCCTCCATCTGTCCTGCCGTATTGCGCTGTGTCAGGCGCTCAGCTTTGGCGTTTAGTTGCTGCGCCAGTTCGCGCTCGCGGGCGATCAGTTTGGCGTCAACTCCTTGGCGAATGTCCACCTTCGTTTCGGTTAGTGACTCCAGCAGGCTGCGAGCACGAGCGCGCTCGCTGGCTTGCAGCGCCAGCGCGTCATAACCAGCAGCGGGTTGCGCGCGGTGCAATTGCATCAACAGATCAATGTAAAGCTGATACGCGTCCTGTCGCGTAGCCATGTAGAAACTGCGCAATTGCGAACTGCCGACGCCAGAGCGCACATCTTCAAACAAGGTCAGCGCCATTTCGAGGTGACGGCGAGCATCGTCAAGCCGTCCCCGATTACGGTCAAGTATGGCCAGACCCTGCAGTGTTTGAGCCTCGTTTTGCCGAGCGCCCAACTCGCGAAAAGAGGTAAGGGCGGTTGAGCTGAAGGCTGAATGATGAATGATGTTGGCTGGCCTCGACTTGTCAACCGTCATCCGGCCACCATCCACCGGAAGAGCATCGCAAACGGCAAGTATTGCAGCGCGCCATCCGGCACGATCAGCAATCGGCGGTTGGCAAGTTTGTCGGCGGGAGCCAGAATCATATCGCTTAACTGTTTGGCGGCTTCGGGCAAAGCGGCGTCTGCTTCGGCAATGCGCCGGGTGCGTTGCGGCGGAGTTTCGTTTCTTTGGCGGAGGCTCGCGCTGTCAGCAGTTCGGTCACCCGCACCGTCGCTTTCTGGATCAATTCGCGTTTCGGCAGTTCGTAGCTGGTGATCGAATCGGTGCGTCACTGCCCACAGATAACTTCGATCTTCGCCCAGCGCGTATTCCAGCAGCAAAACATCCGGTCCAAGCACCTGTTGCTGAATCTCTTCCATCTTCAGCGGCTGCGGTTGCGTGATGGCGGCGTAACGCGGGCTGGCTTTGCGAATTGCGGTTTGAACGTCTCGGTAATCGGTTTCCAGTTGGCCGATCTCTTTTTTCAGCGCGTCCATCTGTTGCGCCGTATTGCGCTGAGTCAGACGCTCAGCTTTGGCGTTTAGTTGCTGCGCCAGTTCGCGCTCGCGGGCGATCAGTTTGGCATCAACTCCCTGACGAATGTCCGCCTTCGTTTCGGTCAGTGACTCCAGCAGGCTGCGAGCGCGAGCGCGCTCGCTGGCTTGCAGCGCCAGCGCGTCATAGCCCGCAGCGGGTTGCGCCTGTGCAATTGCATCAACAGATCAATCTGAAACTGATACGCGTCCTGTCGCGTAGCCATGTAGAAACTGCGCAATTGCGAACTGCCGACGCCAGAGCGCACATCTTCAAACAAGGTCAGCGCCATTTCGAGGTGACGGCGAGCATCGTCAAGCCGTCCCCGATTACGGTCAAGTATGGCCAGACCCTGCAGTGTTTGAGCCTCGTTTTGCCGAGCGCCCAACTCGCGAAAAGAGGTAAGGGCGGTTGAG
>JBGAPB010000175.1:0-12565 GCA_044221525.1 Blastocatellia bacterium
TTGATAGGCGTTTGCGGCACGGCAATGGGTTCGCTGGCCGGGATGCTAAAAACTAAAGGTCATAGAGTCACTGGATCGGACAAGGCTTTTTATCCGCCGATGGGTGACGAACTGAAACGGCTGGGCATAGAAACTCACGAAGGTTTTGATGCGGCGAACTTGCAACCGACGCCTGATATTGTTGTTGTAGGCAATGCGACTTCGCGCGGCAATCCCGAAATCGAATACGCGCTGGATCACAAACTGCGTTGCGCTTCGATGGCTGAAGTCATACGCGAACAATTCATTCGCGGCAAACATTCAACGGTTGTCGCCGGAACTCACGGCAAAACGACAACGACCTCGCTAATGGCCTGGGTCATGGAAGTCGGCGGATTCGATCCCAGCTTTCTGGTCGGCGGCGTGGCCGAAAACTTCGGCGCAAGTTTCAAAGTTACCGATTCAAAACACTTCGTCATCGAAGGCGACGAATACGACACGGCTTATTGGGACAAAGGGCCAAAGTTTCTGCATTACCTGCCTGATCTGGTGATTCTGAATAACATCGAATACGACCACGCAGACATTTACCCTTCGCTGGACGCGGTGAAGAAAGTTTTCCGGCTGCTGGTCAATTTGATTCCGGCTGGAGGCCGATTGATTGCCGGTTGGGATTCGCCAGTAGTCCGCGAAATCATCGAAAAGCCAATTGACCCGCAAGGCGTCTGGTGTCCGGTTGAATCTTTCGGAGTCGAACATCCTGACGCCAAATGGACTGCGCGCGAAATCGAATTCCAACCCGAAGAAACTCGATTCATCGCTTTGTGCCAGGGCAAGGAGTGGGCTGAAATCCGAACACCGCTGGCCGGAATGTTCAATATCCGCAACTGTCTGGCGGCGATTGCGGCGGCTGAAGCCTTGGGCATCGAACGCGCGGCGGTTGCCGAAGCTCTGGCGACCTTCAAAAGCGTCAAACGCCGCATGCAGGTTCGCGGAGTTATCAACGGCGTGACGGTGATTGACGATTTCGCGCATCACCCGACGGCGATCAGAGAAACCCTGTTGGGTGTGCAACAAAAATATCCAGACCGCCGCATCATCGCCATCTTCGAGCCGCGTTCGTGGACGACGCGCAAAAAGGTTTTCCAAAAAGTCTATCCGCTATCTTTTGTTCCGGCGGATTACGTCATCATTGCTCCGCTGTTTGAATCATTCCGCGTCGCCGCTGAAGAGCAGCTTTCGGTTGATGAATTGATTGAAGACCTGCGCTCCGCTGGCAAGGAAGCTTTTTCAATCGAAGGAGCAGACGCCATTGTCGAGCATCTGACGCCTCAACTCAGGCCGGATGATGTGGTTGTCGTGATGTCGAACGGCGGTTTCGGCGGCATTCACGAAAAACTGCTGACTGCATTGGCCAAATAACTTGAACCTCTCCGTCGTTAGCTCAACCTCGAAAACAACGATGAAAAGACAAATTCAACTCGCTTGCCTGTTCTTATTTTCTGCCCTTGGGTTTTGGTTTTTTGTTTCTCCGCAACTCGCTTCAAGCGCGGCGATTGAAGCGAAGGATGGTTTTCGCAAAGTGTTGGATTTGCGTGAACGAGTTCCGCAGCGTTCGGCGAAGACCTTTCGCGTGGCTGCGACTGACACGAAGAAAAACTATTCGTTGACGGTTTCGCTGCCTGCTCCGGCGGCGTTGGCGGAAAGCGATTCGCTGTTGGTGAATTTTCGCAATGGCGAAAAAGTAATTGCCCGCAAAACGCTGCACGCGGGCGATCCTGATCTTTACACCTTGTTCAAGGTCAGCGACGGCAACAATCTGATTTTGGATGTTTCTTCAACCTCTTTCGCTCCGGTTGAGTTGACCGTTTCTGTCGTTGAATGGCGTTAGGGAAATCAGCCAAAGCCATAGTCGAAGCCGAACCCAACGACACCTGGCGCGAAGCCAATGAGTTTCAACTTGGCCAGACGGTTTGGGCGACTGCCGACGACAAGCCATACATTTTGCCGCTCGGCGCAAAAGCAGAAAAAGTTCGACAGCCTTACCGCGACACGCCCGCGCCGGATTACGCCAGCGGAGATGTAATGCCCGAAGGCGGCGTTGACTGGTTCAAATTCAGCTACGACGGCGACCAGCCGAAACTCGTTCATTTTGAACTGGATTTGCCAGAACGCGACAACCTGCCGGTGGATGTTTCTATCTTCAAAGTCGTCAATGGCGAGGCCAAGCCATACGAAGAAGGGATGGACCCGGTCAGCCCTCCGCATGAGATTCAAGCCTTGCCGGGAAACAAATTCACGGTGCGAACGATCACACGCGGCGAGTACTTCGTTCGCGTGGACGCCAACCACGTGTTTTATCAACTGCGGACTTCGGTTTATGACACGCCGCCATACTCTGATCCGCGCGCAGCGGTTCGAGCAGGAATGGATTACATCGTCAGCGCAGGCGATAGTTGGCACGCCAACACTCCGCGCCACGGAGGTGTGGTCAATCGAGTTTCAAACACGCATGCCGAAACTCAGCTTTGCATCGCCTGCCACGCCACGCACTTTCCAGCTCGCGCCGAATTGACGGCCAAGCATAACGGTTACGCAGTTGCGAAACGGTCTTCGCAGGAATTTTTGACTGAACGACTGGCGAATAATCCGCGTCCGTTTTACGGCTTTCCTGAGGCAAGCTGGACGCGCGTCATCAGCGCGTCAGCGAACGTCATGAGTCGGCTGGCTTCGCTGGTCAACATACACGAAACAGAATTCAAGCTGCCGCACAACATTTTATGCTGCGCGGCGTCAGCAATTACCTGAAGATTTATTACAAAGGTCGCACCGTGTTGCCGAACGATGAGACGAACGGAAACACGCCAATTGTCAGCGCTTACGAAGTTGCGTGGTATAGCTGGCGCGTGTTCGATCAACTGGTGAAACTTGGCGGTACGGAACCAGGAGCGGTAGCGACCGGGTCTGGCTCTGGCGCGACTGATCTGGAATACCGCTCTCGCATTCGTTCGCTGATAGAACAGGACGCTCACAAAAACCTGATTGATCTGTGTTACCAGACCATCGCGCTTGTCGAAATTGATCGCAACGTTTACGGCGATAAGATCAAGCGCAACGCCGAGCGCATCCTTTCGCTTCAGCGAGAAGACGGCCAATGGTCAATGTTGTTTGAACCGGCGAGCGCACCAGTTGAGTTTCAAACCTACCATTGCCTTTACACGTTGGCGCGCGCCGGTTACTTGCCGGAGCATCCGCAAATCGCCAAGTCGTTGAAGTTTCTGCTCAGCCGTCAGCAATCGTTCGGAGGCTGGCTTGATCCGCGTCAGACGTATGAAAACTTCCGCACGCCGTTTCGTGAAACTCAGTTTGCGGTGATGGCTTTGAGCGAGTTTTACAAAGGCGATGCCGGGAAGGGCTGGCAGGCTGGCGTTGAATCGTTGCCGACGAAACTGGCTGAAAATGACGCGGTGTTGCGACTGGACCAAATTGATAACGTCTGGGATACGCCCGGTAAACCTGTGATGGATGATTTGTGGACAAGTTTGCAAAGCTCCGAGCCGATGATGCGCGCGGCTGCGGCCAGAGCGCTTGGGCGAGTGGGAGACGAGCGCTCGATCGCGCCGCTGAGCAAATTGCTCGGTGATGAAAGCAAGATGGTGCAGATTGTTTCGGCCCAGGCGATTCGGCGAATTGGTAGTCGTACTCTGCCGCCTAAATCTGAAACTACGAAAGTCATTCTCGCCAGCTTGAACAACTCCAACGAACGCGCCCGCTGGGGAGCGACGCGCATCTTCGCGCAGCATTTTTCCTTCCTGACTTCGCAAACGGAAATCGCCGACAGGTTGATTGCAGCAATGCGCGACGATTTTGTGCAAGTGCGAATGCAGGCTATCAAATCTTTGCAGCAATGGTATTGGTGGTCGAAAGACGCCGCTTTGCAGGATCGCATCGCCGACGCATTCATTGCCCAAATGAGTGAAAAGCCAGGTGAACGCGAACACGAATGGGTGCGGCGAAATTTGCAGGAAAACTTTTACAGCCTGGCCGATGAAAACGTACGCTACCTGTATAACAACTGGATCGCGTTGCTGGCCACGCCTGAAGACCGCCAGCAAGCTACGCGCGGTCATCACGAAGCCAGTCGCAAAATGGCCGAACGAATTGCCAATGCCTTGACCAATGGCAGCGATGAACTGCGCGAAAACCTGTTGGTGGCAATGACGGATTTCCATTTGCGCTCTGGCGGGTACGTCAACGCCGGGCGTTATTCGCGCATCGGGAACGACGTTGAAACCGTCAAGTTTTACGAAGAAGGCGCACCAGAAGTCGAAAAAGCTTTGTTGCCGCTTCTGACTTCGGCGAAGGCTTCGACGCGCAAACAGGCTGTGATTGCTGCGTTCACGGTGCGCGATAACAATCTTGAAGAATTGCCTTTGCTGGTGATGCGGCGGTTGCTGGACGCTGACAAAGACGTTCGCGCCGTCGCCGATGAGTTTTACCCTTCGCTGCCGTTACAAATTCGCGAACGCAATCGTCAGGAAGCCGTCGTCGTGTTGAAAGCCCTGCTGGCCAGCAGCTATGCCGAAGCTCAGGTAGCCGCGATTGATCGAATCAAAGCCGTTGGCCTGGAAGCCGCGCGGCAGGAAAAATTTGACCAGCAAATCAAACAGTTCGTGCTGACCGCCGATGGCAAAGTTGTCGCGGCTGCGTTTCGCGCTTTGGCAGATTTTCCGCATTTGCGAAATGACGCGGCGATTGAAGCTCGGTTGGCCGCCGCGCTACAATCGCCGAATCAGCAACTCGTTCGTTCTGCGTTGCAACTTGTGTTCGCGAAATCCGAATGGCGTGAACCGAGTGCGATTGCCGACGCGCTGGAGTCGCTATTCAACACTGAAGACGCGAACAAGCGCCGTTTGATTCTTGGTTTGATCAACGATACCGCCAAAGCCGACAGCGACCAACGATTGCTGAATCTGGTTGCCGCTTCATTTGCCGACAAAGACGAACAAGTCCGCGCGGCTGCGTTATCCGCTGCTCGCAGAGTCAAAGCTCTTTCGGCGCATCCAACCATTCGCGCCGCCGTAGCCAAAATCGCCAACGATCCGAACGAACGTTTGCAGGAACAGGCCATAGCTTTATACAGCGACGGCAAACCGGCGACTGTGACAGCCAAGGTGTTGGATTACGAATTCTTTGCCGCGCGCATCATGCCTTTGTTTGCCGCCAAAGGCCGAGACGGAAACGCCTGCGTCACCTGCCACGACACGCACGCGATCTTGCGCCTGTCCCGCCCGGATGCGGCTGGCAATTACACCGCTTCGCAGTTGCGAGAGAATTACACATCTGCTTTGCGCGTGGTGGACACGATCAATCCGGAAAACAGTTTGCTGCTCCGCAAACCGATTTCCGACGCCAGTCAGGAAGGTGTTGTCGGCGCTCGTCGCACTCCGCACGGCGGCGGCCCAAGATGGAGCGGCGCGGATGATCCGGCTTATAGAATCGTGCTGGAATGGATTAACGGGGCGAAGTTGAAGACAGCAGGAAGATAGAGAGTTTTGACGACTTGCTTTGATTGATTGCTGTCCTTGCGTAAGCGCCGGAACTTTTAATTGCTCAGGAGGATTTGAATGAAAAATGTATTCAAAATTATGCTGCTTGTTTTTTTATTGCTGACCATTGGCCAAAGTGGTTTTGCTCAATCTCAACAGCCTTACGTTGTTGAGTATTACTATAAAACGAAGTGGGGATTCACCGATGAATTCCTGACGCTGTTCAAGAAAAACCATCTGCCAGTTTTGAAAAAGCAGATCGAATCAGGGCGCATTCTGAGCGTGAAGGTTGAAAAGCCACGTTACCACTCAACCGAAGACGGGCGATGGGATTTTCGAGTGACAATCACGTTCAAAAACGCCGCAGTGTTTGACCAGCCCAGCCCGGAAGAAGCAATCGTCAAACAGCTTTATCCGGATCAGGTGACGTTCAAAAAGGAAGAGCAGAGACGGTTCGAGATTTTGATTTCGCACTGGGATGTGCCTTTGGTCAGCGTGCCGGTGGAATGAGGATAAAGCATGTAGTACCGCCTTCAGGCGGAATCCGTCTGATGAAAGATGTTGGCTGTCAGCAGAAGGTTCCGCTTGAAAGCGGTACTACGAACTTTTAGCGTTTGACGCCGTAAATAACTCGTAGTTCTCCGGCATCAATACGTGAATTGTTCAGACTGCGGCCCTGTGGAATTCCCAGAATCAGGTCGCTTGGTTCCGAAGCATTGAAATTTGCGATGGCGATTCCGCCCGCTCCGAGTTTGTCGCCGGAATCGGCTCCGACAACCATGTAATCGGCTTGCTTTGATGCAAGGTCAAAGATTCCGCGGGTTCCGATCTGGCCGCTTTTGGATCCGAAAACCACATACACCGCGCCAAGCGGGTTTCGGCTTGAATCGGAAATGTCTGCGCCTGGCGCACCGATTGCCAAATCCTCCACGCCATCTCCATTGAAATCTCCAACTGCCAGTGATGAACCAAGAGCGTCAGGGAATTTATCCTGGGTTGCACCTGCCCCCAAAATGATTAAATCAACATTTCGGGCCTGCACTGATGGGCCGCCAAAAAAGACATAAACCGCGCCCACGTCTTGGCGACCAGGACTGGCGTCTGCGCCCGACGCTCCGATTATCAAATCGGAGCGGCCATCTCCATTCAGGTCGCCCATCGCCAGTTTCGAGCCTAGATTGTCGTTTTCACCTGTGCCGAACAGGATCAATGACGCCGATTGTGTTACAGACCTGACGCCTTCCAGAGAACTTGCGCCGGTCAAAACGTAAACGTTGCCGCTGCCTTTGACTCCATTGGCGTTGGATAGTGGAGCGCCAACAGCAATATCGGCCCAACCGTCTCCGATGAAGTTCCCAACTGCCAGCGTTTTGCCAAGCTCCCAGCTTGCTGCCTGGCCAGTCACCATGAAATTCGGTGTTGTAGCGGCCAGATCAATTGTTTTGCTGAAATCCGATTTTCCGTAAAAGACGATTAACGCGCCCGCGTCTATCAGTGGTAAGTTTCCTGGGGTATCGTAACCCGGTGCTCCGATTACCAAATCCTCCGCCGCATTGCTTTTCGGGAAGACTGCCGCCGAAGCGACAGTTGCGCCAAGCATCAGGCTGCGCTGTGAACCAAGGATAGTCGCGCCAGCCAATTTGCCTGCTGTTTCGGAAGTGTTGGCGGCAAAGTTGCCGAAGAAAACATAAACTTTACCGGCGTCAGGAAAATCTCCGACGTTGGCTTGCGGAGTGCCGACGATCAAATCCTTTTTGCCGTCTCCGTTGATATCGCCGACGGCCAGGCTGGTTCCGAAATGGTCATCGGCTGCTTCGCCTGAAATTTCCACGTCGGCTTTTTTATCGGCCAGGTCAACCTGCCCGGTCAAATTCGCGCGTCCGAAAAATACATAAACCTTGCCGCTGTTCTGGGCAACGCCATTGGCCATCGGCGCTCCGACAATCACGTCGGGAACGCCGTCTCCATTCAAATCTCCGGTCGCCACGCTATTGCCCAACATATCGCCAACATCACTTGTCTGGTTTGCCGGAGTGCCCGCCGCTCCCAGAATGGTGAACTGCGAACCTTCTTTGTTCAGGTCGCGCACAGTGTCGGCGACGGTAATTTGCACAGACTTGGTTTCTGTAATCGGAGAAGGCGCGTTTATTGTCGCCTGGAAAAAGACTGTGTAAGTGCCTGCCTGAGTAATGTCGGGTGTCCATTTGAACTGAGTGTTGTTGATTGCCGGGCTGCCAACACTTGCTCCAGCAGGGACCCCACTAACTGTGATCGTGACAGGGCCGGTTGTTCCCGGATTGGCCGACACATCAAACACCAATTGCTGCAATTCATTTACTGTTTGAGCAGGCGGCACGGTCAATGTTGAAACATCGTTGACCATAATCTTAACTTCTTTGGTATCGCTCAGAGCAGGCGTTGCATTGTCGGTCGCCTTGAAACTGACGGTGTACGTTCCCGACTGCGTAAAACTGGGCGTCCAACGAAACTGCATGCTCCCGACCTGTGTGGCAGATGTGAAGGTTGCGCCTTCAGGCAATCCGGTTGCCGTGATCGCCACAATTTGCCCGGCGTCGGGGTCGGCAGCCGAAACAGTAAAAGAAAGTAGCTGACCTTCGTTGACTGTTTGCGCAGTGGGAACGGTCAGCACAGGCGCATCGTTGATCGGTGTCACGACCAATGTCACGGTTGCCGCCGGACTGTCCGCCTTTCCATCGTTTGCAACAAAGGTAAAGCGATCAGTGCCGTTGAAATTCAGATTGGGTTTGTAAGTCAGTTCGGGTGGCGTGCCGCTCAAAACTCCATTCGCGGGTTGCGAAGCGATTTTGAATGTCAGCCGGTCGTTTGTGTCGGGATCAGTGCCTGCCAGTTTAATTGCCACCATTGTGTCTTCATCCAGTGTGAAGGATGCAGGTGTTGCCGTAGGCACGCGGTTAACGCCTGAGACGACGACAGTCATTCTCGCAGTACCGACCGCGCCCATACTGTCAGTGGCCGAAATTGTGACTGTGTAAGTTCCAGCCTGACCAGATGTTGGAGCAAAACTCAGATTGTAGGTATTTGGATTGATGCCAAGAGTTCTCTTGGCCAGCGTGGCAAAGCTGGCGCCGGAAACAGAAGTCGCGGTAATGGTTTGGCCCACGTCCGGGTCTTTGATGGTAATCACCAAATCCAGAGTCTTGCCTTCTGCGACCTCGGCTTTTTCTGGAGCATCAACATTTGGTGGGCGATTTTTGGTTTCGTCTGGCAAAATCAGATCAGCCATCTTGGTGATTCCGCCAATTACCGCAGCTGCGCTGACGTTCAACGCTTTCAGGACGTTTTGGCTGGCCAGCAACGCGCCAGCCTCAACCGTCAGCACCTCGCCTTCCTTGGCCGGAACATAACGCAGGACATAACTGCCGTTGCCGTCAGTTGTGGCGACTTGACCTTTGCAGCGCACAATCGCTTTCGACACCGGCTTGCCTTGTTCGTTCACCACGCGGCCAGTGACTGTCGTCGTGGGGCTAAAAAGGGTGGCGAAATAGTAGGTGCTGACTTTGACTGCGGTGGCATCGGTTTCAATACGCTTGCCGTCTGCGGAAACCTTGGCAACGCCTTTTTCCTCTATGAACTTGCCTGAATCTTTATCTAAATGAAACAACAGCAAAGACGTGTTTGCCGGAAAGCCTTCAGTATTCGGAAAGATCAATTGAATGCCCGGCTCAAACTGATAATCGAAGGGAGTAAGCTGCACGATGTCTGTGCTGAAATAACCCAACGGCAATTCCACCGGCACACGCGCATTTCTGAGTGGCGTCAAGGTCAGCCTGACGGAAGTTTCACCCTTTGGCCCACTGACTTTAGTTCCGGGCGGAACCACCACTTGATAATCACCTGTTTCAATCGTAAAGGGCAGCGGTGATGGTTGCGCCTGTAATGATTCGCCTGCGGTTTGACCTTCACTAAAAGACCCGCCACCAATAACTCCGCTGCCTCCAGTTTCCTGTTGTAAAGAAATGCTGCGCGAAAACTGGTTGTCGCGATTGGACAGCGCCGTGATCTTCAGAGTTACCTTCGGGTACGGTGGAGAAGTCTGAAGCGAAGTTCCGTCAATTTCCACAAACTGCGGCCCCGCCGTCACATCAGGCAGGACAAAGGCTCCGGTTGAATTGGTGGTTGTGGTTATGGGCAGGCCCGAAACTTTTATCGCTACATTGCTGAGCGGCACTCCATTGGTGTTTTCGACAAAGCCGCTGATGGAAGTTCTGACCTGCAAGGTGGAAATGCTCTGGCCTTCGCCCTGTGGCGTGCGTACGCTGACGGTTCCCGATTCGACGTTGAAGGGGACCATCACTTTCAGCCGAGTCGTCGTCGCTTCGATAACCGATGGAACATCCAGCCCATTGATGCGAACGGTATTTTCTTCTTTGACAGCCGAAAAACCTTGTCCGTCTATTATCAATTCCTGGCCTGCCAGCGCGGTCGAGCCAAAACCGCTGATGACCGGAGGCTGCGCGCCGCCGTTTCCAGCAATTTCGATGTCAGCGATGTTCGATGACCCGAAACCGGTTCCAGAGACTGAAACATTAACAATGCCGCGTCCGACCAGGCTGGCTGGAATAACGACGTTGACTTGATCTAGTCCGACAAAATCGGGCTGGCGGTTGGCATAAAGCACAGGAGCCTCGACTCCGCCGATCAAAACTCGAATGCTTTCGTTCAGATTTCCATCGCCATTGGTGTCGGCTGCGTTGCGTATGCCAGACAGAAACAGCACCAACACTGCAAGGTCTCCAGCCGGAATCTCAATTGGTTTGGTGATGTATTTTTGAGCCTGCTGGCTATATTGGGAAAGCGATTCGGTTCTTTGAGAGCCGTCAGGCTTAACGCGAAGTATCACAGCCGCCGGAACGCCTCGCCCGTTTGAGTTGGCGGTGAAGATGGCAGGAGCCACTTTGGCGATCATAACCTGCCCATTGGAAATCGTTTGGCCGAATTTGACTACGACGTTGGCCGTGCCTGATTCGGTCGCTGATGGAATCAGGTAATTGATCTGGCCAGGTGAAACAAAAAACAACCCGGCTTTGCGCCCGTTTACTTCAACAGAAGTTCCGCCCAAATCGGTCGGCAATTGGACTCCCGGAGTATTCGGGTCGGCATCACCACCGATGATGACCGAAGATGCCAGTTGAGTTCCGAAGGCCGCGACAATCGAATCGGGTGCAACCGGAACCTGCTCAAAAGCTGCGGCAGATACTGTTGTTACAGGAGTCGCGCTGATGTCGAAAAAAGCCGTTGCGGCAGGCGTCACGACGTGAGAATAGCTGGCTGGTGGAATGGTCGGCAAAGATGCGCGTGAGCCGGCTTGTTTTGCAGAACCGGCCAGTTTGACAGCGGCTCCGGCTCCTAGAGCAAGTGACAAAATCAATCCTGCTGCGATCAAAAAGCGGTGGCGCGAACCATTCAACGCAATTCGAATTAATCGGGTAACCGGTGGAACCTTACGGCTCGAAATCATAGCGACCTCCAAAATAATGACGACAAACAATCCATTCGGGTTTGATAAGTGAGGGGCGCGAATCTAAGGCAAACAACAAAGGCTTGCGATTTAGTCGGTGAGAACGCAGCCAAGTGCGGGGAATACTGAGAACAAGCCGTCGGAGAATTAAATAAATGTCCGATCTTTTTCCATACCGGTTTAGATAAATGCGGCTGTTCGGCACACGGCAATGAGTATATCCGTCCGGCAACGCGATGCAAGCTGGAAGATTGTCAACTTTTGTTGAGGCAATAATCCCTGCATGTTTTTGCGACTCTCTTTGGGGTTTGGCACCAATGCCCGGCTTTTTGGAAAGCCGTGGCTGTTATTCTCAATCCGGATTCGCGGTTTTCAAGATGAGCCTGGACAGATTCCAGTTGTCTGACCGATTGCTTGTTCGGCTGTTTGGCACAAGAAAAAGCGGGAGATGGTTTTAATCATCTCCCGCCAAAGCACTGCTTCAGGTTATGCGTTGGAGGTTAATCGTTCAATCCGTTGCTCAGACTTTTTGGGTCAGGCTTTAATCAGCCCTTTGAAATTTGCCTGATTGACCTGGAAACCGGGGAAGATCGAATTCAGGTTTGCTGCGCCAAGATGAGTCTTTGCCAGTTCGGCAAAAACTTCGCGGAAATCAGTAGTAATTGCCAGATCGCGCTGCTCGTTTAGCTGGTTAGTTTTCAAGCCCGGCCATTTGCCATAAACCTTGCTGCCAATGACTTTGCCGCCGAGCAGGAACATTGCGCTGCCGTGTCCGTGATCGGTTCCGCGATTACCGTTTTCTTTGGCGGTGCGTCCAAATTCGGTCATCGTCAGAATGACAACTTCGTCGGCGCGGTCTTTTAAGTCGGCATAAAGCGCCGAAATGCCGTTTGAGAATTCAATCAGGCGATTGGCCAACTGTCCTTGCCCGGCCCCCTGATTGGCGTGTGTGTCCCATCCTCCAATGTCCGTGAAAGCGACTTCCAACCCGATGTCCGATTTAACCAGTTGAGCGATTTGTTTCATTCGATCGCCGAACTGGCCGCGCGGATAAATGACGCCTGCGGTCGGTTGATACTGGCTGGGATTTACCTGTTTCAGCATTTTGACGGCTTCAAAGGTTTCCTTGCCTGTGCCGCGCAAGGCGTCGTTGACCGTTTGTTGATACATCGCTTCAAAGCCGCCCTGCAAGGCTTTGCCAGTTTCTCCGCCTCCGGCGCGGATTGCGAAATCGTTGATGCTGTTCATTGCAATTGCCGGAGCTTTGCCCTGCATCGTTCGCGGCAGGTTTGCGCCCATAGAAACTCCGCGAAACGGCGAAGCTTTAGGGGCGGCGTTGGCCTGCAGATAACGATTCAACCAGCCGTCGGTTGTACTTTTGACTCCGGGCGTGCCCGATTCCATGTAATCTTGTGCGTCAAAGTGCGACCTAGTACTGTCAGGCGAACCTACCGCATGAATAATCGCCAGTTGTCCGGCATCGAAAAGCGGTTTGAAAGCAGACAGTCCCGGGTTCAATCCGAAATAACCATCCAGA
>JBGAPB010000176.1:0-12498 GCA_044221525.1 Blastocatellia bacterium
ACGATTGAGCGGTACGCCGTCGAAGACGCCGCTTTCCTGATCGAAAAAGGCGTCAAGATGATTGTCGTTGCCTGCAACACGGCTTCGGCAATGGGACGCGAACGGTTGAGACAGGAATTCGACACTCCATTTTTGACAGTGCTTGGGCCGGGAGCCAGAGCAGCCGCCAAAGCCACACGAACTGGCCGCATCGGAGTCATCGCCACCGAAGCCACAATTGCCAGCGGGGCTTATGAACGCGCCATCCGCGAAGCGATGCAGAACCGCGACCGTGAGGAAGTGGCAGAAAGCATTGAGGTCTTTTCGCGCGCCTGCCCACTGTTTGTGCCGCTGGTTGAAGAAGGCGAAACCGAATCGCAGGTTGCGCGGCTGGTGGCGGAACAGTATCTTGGTTCTTTGCGCCAGCAACGCATTGACACGCTGGTGCTGGGTTGCACTCATTACCCGCTGCTGAAAAACGTCATTGCCGAAACGATGGGCGACAGCGTTACGCTGATTGATTCCGCCGAAGCCGTGGCGGAAGAAACTGCAGAATTGTTGGAACAGGCCGGCCAGTTGGTTGAAAAGCTGGACACTGATAATGAGCCGCAACAAAGTCGGTTTTACGTAACTGACGCGGCTGAACGATTTCACAGAATTGCTGAAAGGATACTGGGCGCGCCGCTGGAACATCTGGAAGCGGTGGAAGTCTGGGGACATGACAAACTCTAAAACAGAAAACAAAACTCGAAATGATGGACGACAGCCGCTGGATTTGCGACCTGTCAAAATTACCTGTGGTTTTACAAAATACGCCGAAGGCTCCGTGCTGATTGAAGCCGGACAAACACGAGTGCTCTGCACCGCTTCGGTTGAAGAAAGAGTGCCTCCGTTTTTGAAAGGCAAAGGCGTAGGCTGGGTGACGGCTGAGTATTCAATGTTGCCGCGCGCAACTCAGAATCGCACGGCACGCGAAGCCAATCGCGGAGGCCCGTCCGGTCGAACTCACGAAATTCAGCGGCTGATTGGCCGCAGCCTTCGTTCGGTGATTGATATGTCCGCGCTGGGCGAACGAACCGTGACGATTGATTGCGACGTGTTGCAAGCCGACGGCGGCACACGCACGGCTTCGATCACAGGCGGATTCGTCGCGCTGGCTTTGGCGCTGGAAAATCTTTTCGATTCGGGGAAAATTGCTCGCCCTGTGCTGCGCGATTACATTGCCGCAATCAGCGTAGGCTTAGTCGGCGAACAGGTATTGCTTGATCTGGATTACAAAGAAGATTCTGCCGCCGAAGTGGACATGAACGTAGTTCTGACAGGCGACGGCAGCTTTGTTGAAATTCAGGGCACAGCAGAAACCGAACCTTTCAGCCGCAAACAAATGGATGAAATGGTGGCTGCTGCCGGAATCGGCGTCGAAGGCCTGATTGCAATTCAACGTCAAACCTTCGTTCAGGCACTGGACAGAGAAGAACTGCACGTGATGATTGATCCCGCTTCACGCACTAAAATTAACTGGAAGGAGAACGCATCCTAAATGAAACGTCATTCTATTTTCGCTTTGTCGCTTTTGATTTTGACGGCGGTGTTTTCCGCCGAAGCTTTGGCTCAGGAAGTTTTTGAAGACCCGGACGGCAACTACTCAATGTCGCTGCCTGCCGGTTGGTTGGGCATCGTCAACAAAGACGGACTTGGCCGCAACGAAGTGAACATCGTTTACAAAGTCCGCGAAAATGGCGCGCTGAAAGTTCGCCGCATCGAAGACTCCGACGCCAAAATGGATTCGATGGCTTACGCGAACAAGGACGAATCGGAACGAATCCGCTTCAATCCCAAGTACGACAAAATCGGCATCGAAAAATTTGTCATGGGCGGAGGTAAATCCGGTGCGCTGCTGTCTTACGATTACCATTCAACCAGCGGTCAACCCTTCACCGGACGAATTTATTATCTGAGAACTGACGAAAAAACGATTTACGTTCTGCAATTCACTGGCAGAAAAAACATCCTAGGCACTCTGCGCAGCCACACCGACGCAATTGCGCGGTCGTTCAAAGCGAAGTGACAACTGGTTTCAAGCGACAATGCCTGGAATAACTTCGCGGCCATAAATTTCAACCGTCTGCTCTTCGTCGCCGCACATCAGGTAAATGTTGAATTGCGTCACGCCAACATCCTGAAGCTCTTTCAACCGGCGTTGTTGTTCAGCAACATTGCCAACTATACAGAAGCGGTCAACAACTTCGTCGGTGACAAATTCAGCGTTGCTGCTGCCGACTTCAGCGTGGTGCAGGTAGTTGTAACCTTTGCGGTCGTGGATGTACGCCGTCAATTCCGGCGGCAAGTCTTCGGGTTTGTATTTCGAAACCAAGTCGGCCACGTGATTGCCAACCATCGCCGGAAACCAGCGCACGCGGTCACGTGCCGTCGCCAGATCGTCAGACACCCAGACTGGCGCAGCGGCCATCACTCTAATCTTAGAAAAATCGCGTCCGGCTTCTTCTGCGCCTTCGCGGACAAAGTTCAAACACCATTTGATCAAATGCGGATCGGCAAATTGCAAAATCACTCCGTCGCCGATTTTCCCAGCACAGCGCAAAGCTTTCGGCCCATAACCGGCAACCCAAATCGGCGGAACTCCGGCGTCAGCCCACGGCATTTGAATATCTTTTTCTTCGTAAACAATCTGCTTACCACTGCACAAATCGCGGATGGTTTGGGCGCATTCTTCCAGCACGGCCAACGTCGTAGGTCGTTTGCCCATCACTCGGCGAGAGCTGTCTCCACGCCCAATGCCAATGTCCATTCGCCCACCCGAAATACGGTTTAGCGTGGCGAACAAACTGGCCGTCACCGTCCAATCGCGCACCGCCGGATTGGTCACGCACGGGCCAATCCGCATTCGTTCGGTGTTCGCCGCCATCAACGTCATCAGCGGAAAAGGTTCCTGCCAAAGCACATGCGAATCGAACATCCAGCCGTAATCGAAACCGGCAGTTTCGGCCTGCTTTGTTAGGTTGACGATGTGTTCCGGCGCCATATCCGGTTTGAAAGTAATAGCAAATTCCATTTCTAACTCCTCCGTAACTGTCACCGGCGAGCGGCTGGCCCCAATAAAACCTGGCCAGGCCGCGCCTCCGTCATCTTGCCGTCATCCAACACGACTGTGCCGTTGACGATCACGAAGCTGAATCCTTCTGCATACTGGTGTGGTTCGGCAAACGTAGCCTTATCTCGCACACGCTCGGGGTCAAAAATAATCACGTCCGCTTTCATCCCTGGGCGCAACAGACCACGATCAGCAAAGCCCATTCGTTGCGCTGGCAGCGAACTCATTTTACGAACGGCGTCTTCCAAACTCAGCGCGTGTTTTTCGCGGACGTAAACATTCAACACGCGGGCGAACGTGCCGTAGCTGCGCGGATGCGGGACGCCACGTTTGGGAATTTCTACGCCTCCGTCAGAAGCGATCATTGTCAGCGGGTCTTTGATGATGCGGAGAAGGTCGTCTTCGTTAATGGCATGGAAGATTGCGGAAAGGCCACCTTTGGCTACGAGTTCCAGAGTTGTTTCAGCCGCGTCTTCAAATGAAGTTGAACGCCCTCGCGCCTTTGTGATTTCCGCCAGATTTTTGCCTTCCAGGCTTTGATCCCACGCGCAGCGAGCGATGTAAACATTTTTGGGATCGCCGCCACCACGGTCAAATTTGATGCTTTCGACAACGGCGGCTTTGATTTTGGCGCGCGTCGCCACGTCTGCCAGTCGCTTGACGATTTCACGCTGACCGCCTTCCTGCGACCATTGCGGCAACAAAGCCACCAAACCGGTGCTGGAAGCTGTGTAAGGATATTGATCAATCGTCACGTCCACGCCACGGGCGCGGGCTTCGGCCACAAGGCGCAAGGTGTCTACGCTGCGGCCCCAATTGTCTTTGCCGATGATCTTGTGGTGAGTAACCTGAGTCGGCAATCCGCCGCGTTCACCAATGGCGATGGTTTCCGCGACGCTTTTCATCACATTCGCCGCTTCGTCGCGCATGTGCGAAGTGTGAATGCCGCCCATTCGACCGGCGACCTTGGCCAGCTCAATGACTTCTTCGGTCGGAGTGTAATTGCCCGGCACGTAAAACAATCCGGTGCTTAAACCGAGCGCGCCTTGCTCCATTGCTTCTTTGGTCAACGCCTTCATCTTTTCGATTTCTTCAGGCGTGGCTTTGCGATTCACGAGGCCGATGACCTTTTCGCGGATGGAGCCTTGCCCAACCAGCGCACCCATATTGATGGCTATGCGCGCTTGTCGAAGCTGGTCAAAGAAAGGTTTCAGCGGCAAAGGCGAACTGCCGTCGGGGCCTTCGATGGCGGTGGTCACGCCCTGGCGGATGTAGTTTTCAGCTTTGGTTTCTTCAAAAATTTGCCGCCGAGCGTGCGAGTGCGTGTCAATGAACCCCGGCGCGATGATCTGGCCATTAGCTTCAATCACGCGCCTGGCTGTGGCTCCCGCCAGATTTCCAATTGCCGCAATCGTGTCTCCGCGCAAGGCAACGTCTCCGCGAAACCAACTGTTGCCAGCGCCGTCCACAACGCGTCCGTTGCGGATAAGCAGGTCGTAAGTCGGCGTTTGCGCGGATTGCATCGCTGGGACAATTGCCAACGCCAGGCTAAAAATAATTTGGAGTACAAGTTTCATTATTCGTCTCAACCAGAAAAAGGGTTATCCCTGAACCAACAACTCATACGTTTCCGGGCGACGGTCGCGGAAGAATTGCCAGGTATTGCGAACTTCTCTTATCACATCCAGGTTCAAATCGGCGACAACCAGCGCGTCTTCGTCGCGTTTGGCCTGAGCCAGAAACTGGCCGCGCGGGTCGCAGAAATAACTTTGCCCGTAAAACTCGCCGATGTTCCAGGGAGCTTCAACACCGACACGATTGATCGCGCCGATGAAATATCCGTTGGCTACGGCGTGGGCGGGCTGTTCCAGTTTCCACAGGTATTCACTTAATCCAGCGACAGTCGCCGAAGGGTTAAACACGATCTCGGCTCCGTTCAATCCCAACGCTCGCGCGCCTTCTGGAAAATGCCGGTCATAGCAAATGTAAACTCCGATGCGAGCAAAGGCCGTATCAAAACACGGATAGCCAAGATTTCCTGGCTTGAAGTAGAATTTTTCCCAAAATCCCGGCGCGACGTGCGGGATGTGGTTCTTGCGATACTTGCCCAGGTACTTGCCGTCGGCGTCAATCACCGCGGCGGTGTTGTAATAAACACCTGTGATTTCTTCTTCGTAAATTGGCACGACGATGACCATGCCGTATTGTTTGGCCAGTTCCTGCATCAGCTTTGTCGTTGGGCCGTCTGGAATCTTTTCGACAGCTTCGTACCATTTGGTTTGCTGTTCGGCGCAAAAATAAGGCGTGGTGAAAACTTCCTGCATGCACAAAATCTGCACACCTTGATTGGCCGCTTGCTCGATAAAGCCAAGGTGTTTATCAATGTTAAGGCGCTTGATGTCTTCCATCGGCGCGTCGGTTGGCGCAGCGTTCTTTGCCTGAATCAAACCACATTTCACAACTCTTGCCATAAATTGCTCCTGAATTTTTCATCCACGAAGTAACACGAAGGTTCACGAAGAAAAACAAACTTCGTGCTTTCTTCGTGTTACTTCGTGGACAAGGTTTTTACTTTTTTGATTGTGGCGGAAACGCCTTCATCAAACCGTAATGAATTGCCGCCGAAGCCCCAAAGCCGACGAACCATCCGTAATCGTAAAGCGGTTTCAGCGTCGGAATGACCAAGCCAATCCATGCCAAACTGCAACCAATCAGCGTTGCCGCGACCGCTCGCCAGTTCCAGCCGCCAGAGTAACTGTAAGCTCCACGCACGCGGTACAAATCCCCAAGCGCCAATTCCTTGTTTCGCACCAGCCAGTAATCGGCAATCAAGACTCCGGCAATCGAACCCAACCCGCCCGAATATCCATTCAACCACGTGAAGATGTAAGCCGAAGGATCAGCCAGCAACTTCCACGGCTGCATGGCTATGCCGATAATGCCGGTAATCAATCCGCCAAGTCGAAACGAAATCAGCTTCGGAAAAGCATTGGCGAAATCGTTGGCCGGAGACACCACGTTGGCCGCGATGTTCACCGCCAGCGTAGCCACTACTGCCGTGAACATCGAAACTGCGATGACAAACACGCTGTCGAATTGGCCTACGACTTTCAGCGGATCCCACAACTCTGTCGCTTTCATCTGCGGGTAAATGACAATCGCCGCCGAAGTAATCATCACTCCCATGGCGGCAAACACCGTCATCGTCGTCGGCAGAGCTACAACCTGCCCGATGGTCTGTTCACGCTGGCTGCGGCCAAATCGCGTGAAGTCCGGCATGTTCAAACTCAGCGTCGCCCAAAACCCGATCATCGCCGTCAGCGAAGGAATAAACACCGGCCAGAATTCGGCGAAGGTGTTGAACTTGCCAGTTTCGCTGAGCAATGTTCCCAATCCACCGGCTCGCCAAATAGCCCAACCCAGCAGCAACGCAGTCATCACCAACACATAAGGCGCAGCCCAGTTTTCTACCGCGCGCAGCAAATCCATCCCGCGATAAATGATCCAGATGTTCATCCCCCAAAACAGCAGAAACGAAATCCATTCGGTCGGCGTGTGACCGGCAACGCTTGCGCCCAGCAAAGTCTGCCAGCCAGGTATGAGAGCTTTGAACAATGTGTGCAGGGCTTCGCCGCCGATCCAAGCCTGAATGCCGAACCATCCGCAAGCCACGATCGCTCGCATCAAAGCGGGCAGGTTCGATCCATAAACTCCATAAGCCGCTCGCGCAAAGACCGGAAATGGAATGCCGTACTTCGTGCCCGGATGCGAGTTGAGCAGAATCGGAATCAGCACAATCGTATTGCCGATCAGGATTGTCACCAGCGCCTGCCACCAGTTCATCCCCGCCGCAATCAATCCTGAAGCCAGCATATAGGTTGGAATGCAATGCGCCATCGAAATCCACAGCGCGGCGTAGTTGTAAGTCGTCCAATCGCGTTTGGCGATGGGAACTGGCGCAAGGTCTTCGTTGTAGAGCGGGCTGGTGTTGATGGTCGAGTAATCGCGCAACTCAACGCGACCGTCTGGGTGATTGATGACTTCGGGGGAATGAGATGTCGGCACGTGAGTGATCTCCTTGGCTAATTTTTCTGATCTTTTTTCAACTTGGGCGTGTTGTAACTTTTCAGCTTCTTCCACAAGATAATCAGGCTTCCGTTTTGATCTTGCCGCACTGCCCGAAAAGCCACCAGCAAATCCGAACGCTCATAGTTGACCGAACGCAGCGCGTAAGTCGTATTCAATTTCCACGGCGCAGACAACCGGTAATTGAATCCATTTCCCGTCTCGCCCTTTTCAAGTTGCTGAAACTGTTTTTCCGCTGCGCTTTCGGTTGCTGCAGGTATGAATTTGGCCAGGTATCCCACACCTGCACTTTCCAGTTTGACGCTTTCCAGACTGACATCGCCCAGGTCAACCAACACTCCTATCGCTTGTCCGCCGACGCCACCTAAAAACCAATTCTCATCCCACGCAATATCCGACCATTTATCAACGTTGTGATTCTTTTTCGTGAACGAATATTGAGCGCCTCCGCCCACCAGCAGAACATCTCCCTTAACATCCAGGTTATCGGCGCTGACCACTTTTCGATGATTTTGCTTATCAACGCGCATTAACCGAAAAATACCGGTTCCAGATTTGTGCAGGAATTCGGCATTTGCCTTCAAATCATCGGGAGCCGGCATCAGCGCCTTTCTCTCGTCCGATGTCAGTTCATCTTCAGTCAAAACAATGGGCAAGACTGCGCCTGGCTTTCGATTGTTCAATGCGCGTCTACGCATTTCAGCTTCTTGCCTGCGGATATCAGCTTCGACTATGGCTTGGCGAGTCGGTTCGGCCCCTGCCGAGTTCGAGCGTGAATTGTTAGACCCCGGTGGGGTTAGTGGCGGAGTTTGTGTTTGGGCTTGACCAAAACTATTGGATACATTCAGCAACAACATGAAGCAAGGTAATAACAATTTGCCTTGAACTCTCATTGAACCTCCTGGAATCTTTCGGTTTTCGGTTATTTCCGAAATTGATTTTGAAGTTACAAAACCTGTTTCGCGCGCGCTCGAAATGCCGCAGTCGAATGCGGCAAGTGCTTGCGGACGATTAGCCGTAGTTCGTTCATCAAAGCCGGCTCTGACTTTGCGATGCGAGCGGCAACGGTCATAGCGAAAACTCGCACGGCGATTGGCTGGTCGGCGTCGTCAATAAAATCAACGCTGCGCGCGTAAACTTTGCCCATCAGCCGTTTGGGAATTTCGATGTATTGCAGCAATCGCATGACGTTGCGCTTAACCGCGTCGTGCATGTCTTCGCGTTCCAGACAATCCAGCAGTTTCGGCAGATAAGGCAGAATCAGTTTCGGATGCCGCTCCGCGCAATAATTCATCGGCCAGGCGGCGCGCTGCGTCAGGCGATACTCACCTTCAAAGAAAACCTTCATCAATTCGGCAAAGCGTTTCGGGTCTTCGCCGATGAATTCGACGATGGCCATTGTTTGCTGTTTGGAATGTTCGGTCATCAACACCTGACGAATGTCCATAGTTTTCTTTCGGTCATTTCGCGCCAGTTGTTCCGCGTTTCAAAAACTGACCTGCGCCGGTTTTGCCTTTCCATTCGCCGTTTTCGACGATGACGTTGCCGCGCGAGAGCACAACTTCAGTTACGCCTTTGATCTTCCAGCCTTCGTAAGCGCTGTAATCCACTCGCATGTGGTGAGTCGCCGCGCTGATGGTCTGTTCGCGGTTCGGATCGAAGATGACAATGTCGGCGTCGGAACCAACAGCAATCGTGCCTTTGCGCGGAAACAGGCCGAAGATTTTGGCCGCCGCCGTTGAAGTCAATTCGACAAAACGGTTCAGGTTGATCCGCCCCTGGGCTACGCCGCCATTGTAAATCAGGCTCATGCGATGTTCGACGCCGGGGCCGCCGTTGGGGATTTTGCTGAAATCGTCAATGCCCATCTCTTTCTGTTCTTTCATGCAGAACGGGCAATGGTCGGTGGAGATCACTTGCAGATCGTTGCTTCGCAAACCTCGCCAGAGCAATTCCTGATTTTCCTTGCCGCGTAACGGAGGCGTCATGACGTACTTCGCGCCTTCAAAGCCCGGCTGTTCGTAATAGCTGTAATCCAGAAACAAGTACTGCGGGCAGGTTTCGGCATAAGCGGGCAAACCCAAATCGCGCGCGTTCTGCACTTCTTTCAGCGCGTCGTAACAACTGAGGTGGACGATGTACACTGGCGAGTTGGCCATTTCGGCAATGGCGATGGCGCGATGAACGCCTTCGGCCTCGGCTTTAGTTGGGCGAGTCAGCGCGTGATACTTCGGCGCGGTGTGCCCGGCAGCCAGAGCGCGTTTGACCAGAACATCAATGATGACTCCGTTTTCGGCGTGCATGCAGATCAACCCACCGTTTTCACCCGCCGCCGTCATCGCCTTGAAAATCACGCCATCGTCTACCAGAAAGACTCCGGGATATGCCATAAACAACTTGAAGCTGCTGATGCCCTGGTCAATCAACCCCTTCAATTCCGGCAAACGTTCATCCGGCAAATCCGTGCAGATCATGTGGAAGCCGTAATCGGCCACGGCTTTGCCTTGAGCTTTGGCGAACCAAACGTCCAAAGCTTCATTCAGCGCCTGGCCGTTGTACTGGACGGCGAAATCAATAATCGTCGTGGTTCCGCCAAAAGCCGCCGCTCGCGTGCCAGTTTCAAAATCGTCGGACGAAGACGTTCCGCCAAAAGGCAAATCCATGTGAGTGTGCGGATCAATGCCGCCGGGAATAACCAGTTTGCCGGTGGCGTCAATTGTTTTGTCTATCTGGCCGATGACGGCGGAAAGGTCTTTGCCGATCATAGCCACGGTTTCGCCGTCAATCAGAATGTCGGCGATGTAAGAATCTACGGCGGTGACGATGTGTCCGTTTTTGATCAGAGTTCGCATGGTTGCTTCTCCTTCATTTTGGCAAGTCGCCGAATTGTTCGCGGTAGCGCGCCAGCGTGACTTCGAGTTCGGAGTTATGTTTTTGCGCTTCTTGTAGCTCTTGATAGGCGATGGCGGATTCGTTGGTTGTCGGCAAAAACTGTTCGGTAGCCGGATCAAACAATCGCAACGTTTCGCCAGTGTCTACCAACTCCAGCCCCAGCACTTCGCTCTTTACGCGCCCTTCTTTGACTTCCAGTTCAGCATATTTGCCGTTTTCCAATCGGTAACCGACCAGCGATTCATCCAGATAATCGTACTCTGGGTCGAAAATGAAATACTCCTGCACGCCCAACTCTTCGTACAGACGCCATTTGGTTTGCAGGTCCTCCTTCCAGGTTTTGCGTGAAGTCAGTTCAATGACGATTTGCGGAGCAACGCCTTCTTCCCAAAGCTTGTAAATTCGGCGTTGCCCTTTCGGCACTCCGCGCACGAAGAAGACATCCGGCGCGAAGCATTTGGCCGGATTGTTTTTGACGTAATAAACCAGCAAGTTGCCGGAAACGTAAACGTCCGGTTCACTCTGAAAATGAGTTTCCAGAGTGAACACCAGATCAGTTAGCAAACTTCGATGAACATCTGTTTCGGCCATAGGTTTCCCATCACTTTCCGGATAAATCGGCACCACCGCGGCTTTTGTCTGAGCATGGGTCTTTTGAGCGTACATATCGTTCTCCGTTTTGTTTAGATGGTTGCCAGAGCTTCATCCAGCGCCGTCACCATTTCGTCCATATCATCTTTTGTGGCAATCAGCGGCGGCCCAATGCGAATGCAGTTGCCATAAAGTCCGCCTTTGCCAATCAGCACGCCGCGCTTTTTGGTTTCCTCGAAGACTTTCAATACGGCGGCAGAATTAGGCTCTTTGGTTTTGCGGTCTTTGACCAGTTCCAGCGCCTGCATCAAACCCATTCCGCGAACGTCGCCGATGATTTCGTATTTTTCCATCAAGCCCATCAGTTTTTCGCGCAGGTGATCGCCGACGACTTTGGCGCTGTGAACAAGGTTTTCGGTTTCGATGACTTCAATCGTGGCCAGCGCGGCACGCGACGAAACCGGATTGCCGCCGAAGGTCGAAAAAGTCAGCGTAGGCACTGCGGCAGCGACTTCCGGCGTAGCAATCGTCCAGCCAATTGGAAAACCTCCGGCCATGCCTTTGGCCGAAGTGACGATGTCCGGTTCAACGTCCCAATGTTCAATGCCGAACCATTTGTCGCCGGTTCGCCCCCAACCGGTTTGGACTTCGTCTGTGATGAACACGCCGCCGTACTGGCGAACGATGGCGACGGCTTCTTTGAAATACTCTTTCGGCGGAGTGATGTAACCGCCCACGCCCAAAATCGGCTCGGCCATAAACGCGGCGATGTTGCCGGACGTAGCCGTTTCGATCAGTTCTGTCAGGTCTTTGGCACATGCCAGATCGCATTCCGGGTAAGTAAGCTTGAACGGGCAGCGGTAACAATAAGGCGCGGGCGCGTGATAATAACCGGCGACCTGAGTCGGCAAAACTTTCCAACTTCGGTGACCGCCCGCCGATTGCGCCGCCGCCGAACGTCCGCTGTAACTGTGCCGCAAGGTGATGATTTCCTGCCGCCCTGTGTAAAGCTTCGCGGCCATCGTCGCCGTTTCGTCGGCTTCGGTTCCGCTGTTGGTGAAGAAGGATTTTTCCAGCTTGCCGGGAGTGATTTCAGCCAGCTTGGCGGCCAGTTGCGATTGCGGCGCGTTCGCGTAAAGCGTCGAAGTGTGCGTCAGTTTTTTGACCTGATCTATGACGGCTTCGGTGACTTGCGGATGTGCGTGGCCCAGACTGGTGGTCAGGACTCCACCAAAACAATCCAGGTATTTGTTGCCCGTGTCGTCCCATACGTGCATGCCTTCGCCGCGTTCCAGCGCAATAGGTTGCTGGTAATACATGGTGACGGCAGGAAACAAAAAGTCTTTGTGCTTTTGGACGGTATCGGATATCGAAGTTTTATTTTCGGCGCTCATAAATGACAGTTCTCCTAAAACGGATGGAAATTTGCGGTGATGCCAGTAATGCGTTTGATGCCGTGCATTATGGCACTGTCATTTGTTGCCACCAAAAGGAATTTGGCCATAGGTTGAACTGTTTTTCAGGCTGAGTTGTTCAACGGAAGGGTGGTGAGATTAATCGGCTTTGTTCCGCATAAAGTCGGCAAGCTGCATGAAGTTGCGCGACAGTTGCTGGCGCAACGATCCATCGGCAACGACTTCCTCCAGAGCCTGGCTCATGCACATCAGCCATTGATCGCGTTCGGATTCGCCTATGGGAAACGGCAGGTGCCGCGCGCGCAATCGCGGATGGCCGAAACGTTCGACATAAAGCTGAGGCCCGCCCATCCAACCCGTCAAAAACCAGTAAAGTTTGTTGCGCGACCCTTCCAGGTTTTCGGGATGCAGAGCGCGAATGCC